>CAYJCI010000111.1:0-6741 GCA_964368595.1 uncultured Desulfovibrionaceae bacterium | reverse complement strand
CTTGAATCATTAAAGCAAGTTATGGAATTTGATTTTTATGCTGTTGTAGCTTTGAGTAATTCAATGCTGTTTGCCATAAATTTACAAGACCTTCACTCCGTCAGAAATCTTTATGCTAACTGGTCTTGTGAAATTGATTATTATAATACCTCGAAATTGAACAAAGAGCATTATGAAAAAACATGCCAGAAATATATAAAATTGACTGAAAGAAATATTTTTACTACGATTTTATATAGATTGATATGTTTTATAAATTATATTTGTGATTTATTTAACTCTAAACCAAAGGAAATACCATTAAGGGATTATTGGCCTAAAAAGTTTGAATATAACTATGCAACTGACTTTATCCGAATAGCAAAATTAGAAAATTTTGAAATTACTAAAGAAGCTAAAATTCTGGATTTTGGTTGTGGAGCAGCAAATGCAATTCGGCAGTTCTGTGAAAAAGGTTTTGACATTTATGGCTATGATGTTCGTGATTTTGTTGATGAAATAAATGAATCATATAGAGATAGAATCAGTTTCTTTGAAGAAGGGCTGCTTTATGCGGGAAACTACAACATAGATTGGAGCAGGTTTAAATTACCGTATAATGATAATGAGTTTGATTGTATTATAACTTGCCAAGTCTTAGAACATGTTGAAGATCATGAGATCATATTATCTGAGTTAGCACGAGTTCTTAAACCTACAGGTTTTACTTTGCACACTTTTCCTGCTAAATATACCTTCATCGAAACACACACAAATGTTCCTTTCGGTAACTTAATTGTAAATAAATTATATTTTTTTATTTGGGCATTATTGGGTATAAAAACGAAAAACCAAAGCAACAAGAGCATAAGGGAAATTGCTACCTTTAATTATAGCTATATGCAAAATGGAGTAAATTATTTATCTAATAAAAAAATGACTTCAACGGCTTTAAAGTATTTTAAAAGTGCGAAAATTAGCACAAAATACTCCTTTCTAAAGCAATCACGGTTTAGGTTTATTGATAATATCAAGCTAATATTTGCAAAAAATCTTTTATTAGTTACGTCTGGAAAAAAATGAATACATTAAAATCATCTGTAAAATTCTTGTTGATGAATATCTCCCCTCAACTCAAGGAAGATTACAATGTGCTTATCTAAAACAGCAAAACAACAAAGTGATAATTCTGAGCAAAATCCTAACGCGGAAGTTGAAATAGAGCTCGCAAGACCTCTTTCCAATGCCATAAGTTCTAGCGATTATGAAGTTTTATATGAAAAAAGATTTGATAAAGAATTATCTATAGAAGATAAGAAGAAAATCCTCAATTATCAAGTTTATCATCGTGCAGGTTATAATGTAGACTTTGAAAATCCGAAAACATTTAATGAAAAATTACAGTGGTTGAAGCTTTATTATCATAATTCTTTACTAACAAATTGTGCTGACAAAGTAAAAGCTCGGGAATATTTCTTGGAAAGAATGCCTCACGGCCAGCAGCACTTAGTTCCTTCTTTAGGATTTTATGACACATTTGAAGATATTGATTTTACTTCTTTTCCAAATAGTTTTGTTCTAAAATCAAACTGGGGAAGCTATAATCACATTATCATTACAGATAAAAATGAAATGGATTATGCAAAATGTAAAAAAATCGCTAACTCATGGATGGAGGCTAACAACAACCTCTACTATAGACATTTTGAGTGGGCTTATAAAAATATTATTCCTCAGATTGTTGCAGAAGAACTTATCGACTTTAAATATAAAATAGAATTCTTTTGTTTTAATGGTAAACCAGAATTTTTATGGGTAGTTTTTGACGATAAAACAAAACAAGTCACAGCAGATTTTTATAATTTAGAGTGGGATTTGCTCCAAATGGAGCATGGTTATAAAATGAGCCCATATCCTAACATTCCAAAACCTAACCAGCTTGAAAAATTAATAGAAAATGCAACGTTATTAGCTAACAATCTCCCCTTTGTGAGAGTTGATTTCTACCTTACTGAAGACAGTTATTACTTCTCAGAAATGACTTTTTACCCAAGAAATGGTGCATGCCCATTTACCCCAGAACACTATGATTTAGAATTTGGCAATTTACTTACTCTACCTGGTGAGAAAAATATTGAAAGTAAAACCTTAGACTTAACTCCCTACAATGCCGAATTTTATAGACCAGTTCAAGATAAAGCATACACATCTGCAAAAATCATTTTAGAGCTTATAAAGTCCTCTTACGACTTCAAAAGTCTAGTTGATTTAGGTTGTGGGATAGGAACATGGCTTAAAGCAGCGCAAGACTTAGGCGTTGAAACAATACAAGGTTATGATGCAAACCAAGTAGAGGAAAAACATCTTTTTGTACCACGCAAAAATATTGAAATTGTCAACTTAAACTCCCTCCATATCAGTTCAAATGAAAAATTCGATCTTGCAATGAGCTTAGAGGTAGCAGAGCACTTGCAAGAGTCATCATCAAAAAACTTTGTAAACACTTTAACAAACCTTAGTGATATCATTTTATTTTCTGCTGCAATTCCCCTGCAACCTGGTACGCAACATATAAATTGCAAGCCGCTAAAATTCTGGGTGGATTTATTTGAACAAAATAATTTTGTCTGCTTTGACTTTATCAGAAAAGAAATTATGGATTTAGATGAAATTATTTCCTATTGGTATATACAAAATATACTACTTTTTGTTCATGAAAATAAAAAAGAAATTTTCTTATCAAAAGGATATAAAGAAATCAAAAACCCTCTAATGTTTTACCATTGGCAATTTGTTGAATATATAACAGATAAAAGTGTTAAATAATAAGCATGTTTTTACAATAAGCAATGCGAGCACGAATATGACAAATGAAAAATTAGAAATAAAGGCGCATAATTCAGCACTATATCCACCAAACATGTATAATCAAGAATTCATTGAAATATACGAAAAGGCAAAAGAACATACTCTTATTGATATTGAATCATGTTATGCAAATTATTCTATTATCAATTATTTAGAACAAAATAATATAGAGGGTGATATTGTAGAGTGCGGTGTATGGAAAGGCGGCTCAAGCATGGTGATGGCTCAAACTTTAATAAAGCGTGGCAATACAAAGCGCAAAATTTATATGTATGACACGTATGAAGGAATGTCAGAACCAACAGAACATGATATCAATGCAAGCCGAAACAGGCCTGCTAGTCAAATGTTTAGTGAGATGCGAGAATCAAATATTTTCATGTATGGCGAAACAAATTGGTGTAAATCATCACTTGAAAACGTAAAGTCAAACATGTTAAAAACAAACTACCCAATGGATAATATTATCTTTGTGAAAGGAAAAGTTGAAGATACAATTCCACAGGTTATTCCCCAAAAAATTGCCTTTCTTAGGCTTGACACTGATTGGTATGAATCTACAAAACACGAACTGCGATATTTGTATCCGCTTTTAGTAAAAAATTCTGCATGCGTTATTGATGATTACTATCCGTGGGAGGGCTGCAGAAAAGCAGTGGATGAATATTTTGAAACATTAGAATATAAGCCATTGCTGTTAAGAATACATTGTACAGCAACTTTTTTAAAACCTTAGTAAAGGATTGTGCATGGTTGATTATAAATTAGATCTGCCGTTTGAACTAAATGAAATATTAAAAAAAACTGTTAATAATCAAAGCATCTCAAAATCTTCACCTACTGATAGAAAATTTTTGTGGGCTATGATAAATAGCATCAAAGGAAAAAAAATCCTTGAGCTTGGCCCATGCTTTGGCTCAAGTACGGCAATTATTCTTAATGCAATAAAACATAATGGAGAGGCAATACTTCATTCTGTTGACATTCTTTCTGAGTTTCCATATTCATCAAACCCTCAAATCCCTTATTGTATAGAAGAATATTTTCCGGAGCTGAAAAAACAATTAAGAGCCTATACAGGCGAGGATATTTCTGAATACATTGAAAAAATTGGTGGCGATATTGATTTTGCATTTATAGACACAGGACACTTTCACCCATGTGAAGCTCTAAACCTTATCACAATCCTTCCCTTTATGAGAGAAAATTCATGGGTAGTTATGCACGATATAGGTTTATTTTATTGTCAAGAAAATCATTATCAATACCATAATTGCTATGCCACCAAATACATATGGGACGCATGGGAGGGGGAAAAGCTATCACCTTCCAGTTGCGAGCTTTTTGTCATACCCAACATTGGAGCAATAAAGGTTGAAAATATTAAGAAAAATAAGAAAAAGCTCCTTTCTTTGCTTTTTAATCATTGGAATATGGACGTTCCAGAAAAAATACTAACTTCCGTCAGGAAGATAATAGAAAAATATTACGATAAGGACGAATTAGACTATTTTGACCTCATAATAAACAGAAAAAAATTTTTAGCAAACGTTTTTGAAAAAAATGCAAATAAATCAGAGAATCAGACAGAAGGCAATTTTGTTCCCTCTAGTGAGATAAGTACAAAAGCAATACATGACACAGCAGGTGGCATTACCGTCATCATTCGTTCGAGCAATGAAAGAACCGAAGAGCTTTGTGTTAAAAAAGCAAAAGAAATTTTCGGCGATGAGAATGTCTTTTTAGTAAAAAATGTTACCCCTTTTTCAAAAGCAGTTGAAGAATCATATAGAATTGGAATAGAGAAAAATAAAAAATGGACTTTTATTGTTGATGCTGACGTGATTCTCGACAAAGAAAAAATCCATATATTTTTCGAACACGCAGAGGCTCAACTAGGTTTTGACCCAAAACTTTTTTGTATAGCTGCAAATGTTTTTGACAACTTATTTCAAGACTATAGAGTAGTCGGGGCGCATCTTTATCAAACAGCACATTTAACAAAAGGCCTTGAATTTATATGGGGCGCAGCAGAAGAGCTCAGACCCGAAACCTATGTAAAAAATAATATGAATGACAGAGGCTTTACCTATTATGCTGTTAATGTTTCTATAGGTATTCACGATTTTTTTCAAAACTATGAAGATCTTGTTCAAAAGGTTATTCTGCATTCGTGCAAACACGACCCAAGTAAACTCCTCCTGTTGTGGCAAAAACTTTTGCCTACTTCCAAGGATTTTACATATGCGCTCATAGGTCATAAAGTGTATAAAAAAAATAAAGATAAAAAATTTATTGTCGATAAAAACTACATGCGTTCATTAACAAATAATGAGGATATTGCATACGATAAGCAAAACATTCTTACTGAGCAAGAGGTCAATCAAAAATTGTACGACAAAAGGATTTATGAGTATTATATAGAAAGAAGAATATTAAAAAGCCCTGCTCAAATTGAGAATGAAAAAAATTAAAAGATTAGAAACGTGAATCAAACCGATAAAAATAATATTAATAATATAAAAACACTACTTCATACGGTTCACAAATAAAAAATCAAAAAAGTATATATTGAATTAGTAAATATTTTTGCACATAATTTTAATGAATTTATAAGTCCAACAAACATATTAACTGTAAACAACTTTGAAGAAATAAAAAACTTGAAGAGATAACCAGTTAACTGTTTAGATATTTCTTTAACATAATAAATAATTGAAGAACGAAAATCATTAGTAAAATATTTTTCTCTCTTAGAAAAATGATTGTTTTTAAGTCCACTTAACTTTGAATATATTTAACAACTGTTTCTCAAACTCTAAACAAATAAAATGAGTAATTTTGTGCAAAAACTATACTTAATATGCACTATCAATACCAATTCATTAAGCAATGCAGTGAATTATTTGTTAATTCAAAATCGTACACTTCTTGAAGAACACAATATTTTTTATAACCCCAATTATTATAAAATATATGACGCATATACGCATGTACCGCTAACAAATTATTTGGCATCGTATAAAAATGCACGAGAGCTTAATCAAGAAGAAAAAATAATTGCAGATCTCCATACATTAATGATGGATGAATTAGGAGTGCTTGAGCGTGATCTCGCAAAAGGTAAGGATGTTTTATGTTGTCTAAGAGGCCAACTTTATCAATCGTTAGAGCTATTTTTCAAGACAATTAAAAAATTTCCACATTTAAGTAAATGCGAAATACATCCTATCTTTAGCCTTGCTCCTGCACAAGCAAACATGCATAATCTGCTACATTTAGCATGGAAAAAAATGTCATTTGAAGAGATGTATGAGTCTATGCTAAATGTACATTTTTTACAAAAATCAGATGAAATACATGCTATTTTAACAAAATATTGTTCGAAAGAGAATATTCATACAGTTTTTCATGACGGTTATGCCCCGTATAAACTTGATGTTTGCGTAGTAGAAGAAATTTTTAACATTATGCAAGTGCCCTTAAGCATAACACAAGATGAACTTAATGCTAAAAATGCTTTCCCAAGATCAAGCACTGGGCTTGACTTGTGGTATATTTTTAAAGATTTCCCTTTTTATTTATACAGAGATGAAGGCCTGAGCAAAGATGCTTTTTTCTTAAATTTACAGCAAACAGAGCAGCAAGCAAATATTCCTCCAATAGATTTTACATTACATAATTATTCAAAAAAACTAGACAAGTCATGTGAGCCTGCCTTTGCAAATTTAGCCAAAGCTCTGGGAAGAACTACTTTATTTGAGAAGAATAATGACCTTAATCACTTAGCAGAAGCGCCAAACCCTTTACCAATTACTGGTAAAGAAGAGTACAGCATATTCATACAAAATTTCCCAGAAAACTGGCTAGTGCCTATGCTATGTTACTTTAGGG
>CAYJCI010000110.1:0-6784 GCA_964368595.1 uncultured Desulfovibrionaceae bacterium | reverse complement strand
CCTATGCCATCACCAAGGCTGATATGCTCTTGAAAGGTGAGGGCGAGGAGGCCGAGCATATTGCCTACGGCTCCACCCTCTCTAATGATGGGCACTCCTCCATGGAGTTTGACTTCATGCTTTCCAATCCCCCTTATGGTAAATCGTGGAAAACCGATGCCGAGCGGATGGGCGGCAAAAAAGAAATTATTGACCCCCGTTTTGTGGTGAATTATAAAGGCAATCCCAAGTTTTCCATGATTCCGCGGGTGAGTGACGGGCAGCTACTTTTCCTTTTAAACAATGTTGCTAAAATGAAGCAAAGCACTCCTTTGGGTTCGCGCATTGCCGAAGTGCATAACGGCTCGTCGCTTTTCACCGGCGATGCCGGCCAGGGCGAGAGCAACACCCGGCAATATCTCATTGAAAATGATTTGGTGGAAGCCATCATTGCGCTACCGGAAAAGATTTTTTATAACACCGGCATCGGCACTTTCATTTGGATTTTGGCCGGGAAAAAGGAAGTGCGGCGCCGGGGCAAAATTCAGCTCATTGACGCCACTGGCATCAAGACGCCTTTGCGGAAAAATTTAGGTAAAAGAAACTATGAGCTTTCCAGAACTGACCGTCAAAAGATTTTGGACGCTTATCTTCATATGCAAGAAAATGAATATAGCAAAATTTTTCCTAACGAAGAATTTGGCTATTGGAAAGTGACGGTGTTGCAGCCGGAAGTTGATGCTAAGGGTGACCCTATACGGGATAAAAAAGGTATATTTAAGGCTAATAAAATAACTGATAGCGAACAAATCCCATTTACTTATAAAGGTGGTATTGACGCTTTCGTAGAAAAAGAAATAAAGCCTTATGTGCCAAATGCATGGCTTGATAGTAGAAAAACACAAGTTGGATATGAAATTAAATTTCCAAAGTATTTTAAAAAGAAATCATTTTCTAGTGATAAAGATAGTATTGTTTGTCAAATTTTAGCATTGCAACTAACCCTAGAAAAACAAATAAATTTTTTGCTTTCAACTTCATATGAGGAATACTCTTTTATAGAAGAAATTTGGCTTGATTTAGTACCAAAACACTGGAAAATGATTAAAATAAAACACCTTTTCAAAGAAAGAGTTGAAAAAGGTTACCCTGATGAAACGCTATTGGCATCCACCCAAAATATGGGAGTAGTTCCTAAGAGCATTTATGGACAACGTACAGTAGAGCCGAGTAAAGATTTACACTTACTTAAACTTGTAAAAAGCGGTGATTTTGTTATTAGTTTGCGATCTTTTCAAGGTGGAATTGAGCGAGCTTTTTACCAAGGTATCATCAGTCCAGCTTACACCATCATTACTCCGATTGGAATTTCTCCAGAGTATTTTATGTATCTTGGTAAATCCAAAGCTTTTGTTGAGCTTTTAAAGCTGTGTGTGACAGGTATTAGAGAGGGTCAAAATATCGACTATACAGTGTTAAAAAATGTTAGAATTCCGGTTCCTCCGATGGAAGAACAGCAACAAATAGCACAATACATACAAAAAATTGATGAACACATTGCTTGTCGTCAGCAAGAAATAGAATTGTTAAAACAATATAAAGACTCTATTGTCTCCGATGTGGTAACAGGGCGTTTTGATGTTCGTGATGTTTTTGTGTAATATTTTTTAAGAAAATAGTTTTGTGACGTAATGAATATGTGTATCGACTTTAACTTTAATCTAAGGAATAAATATGAGCAGGCCCAAAATATTTGTAATAACCCCGTTTCAAGATGATTTTTTGCAACTTTATGAAGAGTTAAAAGAAACATTTGATTGTAACTTTGAATTTACTCGGGCTGGTGACTTAAATACATGTCACAATATTTTGAAGGATATTGTGCAAGGCATAGAAAATGCCCATATTGTTTTAGCTGATATAACGGGCCTTAATCCTAATGTGTTTTATGAGTTGGGGCTTGCTCATGCTATGCACAAGAAAGTTATTATGATTACTCAAAATATTGAAGAGTTACCCTTTGATATTAGATCCTATAAAATAATTAAATATGGTATGCATTTCAATGAAGTAAAAAGCCTTAAATCTGAATTAAGTCGTTTGTTTATGGGATTTGCTGATGGTAGTATGGAGTTTGGAAACCCAGTTACAGACTTTTCTTTAAATTTAAAAAACACTATTTCTCAAACAAATTTTCCCATTGAAATTGTAAAGGAAGAAGAATTTGGATTTCTTGATTACTTCGTAAAAATTATAGAACAATTTAAAAAACTGAAAGAAGAGATATTATCTATTGAAACGTTCTCAGAAAAATTTAAGACTGACATTGAAGAATATGGCCGCAAAACTATGAAAAATATAAATTTTAAAAAATATACTCTATCTAATGCCAAAAATGTATTGTCTGATTTTTCAAATCAGATTCTTCCTTTTAATTTACATATACAAGAAAAGCATGAAAATATTTACACAATCTGGAATAATATTGATAGTAGCTATAAACTACTTTTAAAAAATGAACATTTGACTTCTATTACAAATGTTCAAGAGATAAAAGAATTGATAAATGTTTTTGAAACATCAACAAAAGAATTAAATTATTTTCAAAGTGATTTCGATTATTTTATGGAGCAACTTTCACCTCTAATAGGGTATGAAAAATCTTTAACTCAGGCAATTAAAGCACTTAAAAATGAATTGGAAAATTTCAAGGCGCTATTTTCTTCCATAGTTAAGTCTCTAAAAAGTATGATTTTAGAAAGTCATGCAGTTGTTCTTGAACTTGAACGAACACAATAAGGAACGCCCATGCCCACCAACACCAAAGAAAGCGGACTGGAAAGCCTCATCGTTAAGCACCTTGTGGACGTTAATGGCTACGAGCAAGGGAGCAATGCTGATTACCGAAAGGAATACGCCGTTGATGAAGTGCGTCTGTTTCGCTTTCTGGCTGCAACTCAAGCCGACGAGCTGGCGCAGCTGGGCTTGGAAAACCCGGTGAAGCGCGGCCAATTTCTAAATCGGCTCCAAGGGGAAATTGCCAAACGTGGGGTGGTGGACGTGCTTCGGCGGGGCATCAGCGCCTATCCGGTCAACCTCAATCTTTTTTATATGACGCCTTCACAACACAACCCCCGGGCTAAAGAGTTTTTCGGGCAAAACATTTTTTCGGTCACTCGGCAACTGCAATTTTCCCGTGACACCACCGAATCCCTTGACCTGTGTATCTTCCTCAACGGCTTGCCCATCATCACTTGCGAGCTGAAAAACCAACTCACCCGCCAAGATGTGGACGACGCCGTTTGGCAATATAAAAATAATCGCAACCCCCGTGAGCTCCTGTTTCAATTTAAACGCTGTCTGGTGCATTTTGCCGTTGACGATGCCCAAATTAAGTTTTGCACTAAATTAGATGGCAAAAACTCGTGGTTCCTGCCCTTTAATAAAGGCTATCAAAACGGCGCCGGCAACCCGCCCAACCCTCACGGGCTCATGACCGATTATCTGTGGCACGAAATTTTTGCCAAAGAAGAACTCGCTAACATCATTGAAAATTATGCCCAAGTGCTGAAATCGAAAGATCCCGATAGTAAAGCGGAAAAGGCCAGCCAGATTTTCCCCCGTTACCACCAATTATACGCGGTCAAGGCTTTACTGGCCGATGTTTATACCCAAGGAGTAGGGCAAAAATATTTGATTCAGCACAGTGCGGGCAGCGGCAAATCTAACTCCATTGCTTGGCTGGCCCACCAACTGGTGGGGCTGGAAAAAGACGGCAATTTGTGCGTCGATTCTATTATTGTCGTCACCGACCGCGTTAATTTAGATAAGCAAATCCGTGATACCATTAAAAATTTCACCCAAGTGAAAAGCACGGTCGTCTGGGCCGAACACTCCCAAGACCTCCGAGAAGCCCTAAGTAGCGGCAAAAAAATCATCATTACCACTGTTCACAAATTCCAATACATTTTGGAAACCATCGGCACCGAACACAAGGGGCGCAACTTCGCCATCATCATTGACGAAGCCCACTCCAGCCAAAGCGGCTCTTTGTCGGCCCGCATGAATATGGCTTTGGCCGCTGAAAACATGGAAGGCGAAGACGCAGAAGACATTATTAATAAAATCATCGAAGGGCGCAAAATGCTAAAGAATGCCAGCTATTTCGCCTTTACTGCCACGCCCAAAAATAAAACCCTGGAAATGTTTGGCGTTGCTTATAAGGAAGGCGATTTCGTCAAGCGCCGACCTTTTCACGTCTATACCATGAAGCAGGCCATCCAAGAGGGCTTCATTCTGGATGTTCTCCAAAACTATACGCCTTACGAATCTTTTTACAAACTGGCCAAAACTATCAGCGATGACCCTCTGTTTGATAAAAAGAAAGCGCAGAAAAAATTGCGGGCTTTTGTGGAAAAACAGCCTGATACTATTACCAAAAAAGCGCGCATCATGGTGGAGCATTTCCACGAACAAGTCATCAGGAAAATCGGCGGCAAAGCCCGCGCCATGGTGGTAACGGCCGGAATTGAGCGCGCCATAGATTACTATTACGCCATCGAAAAATCTTTGGCGGCCCGCAAAAGCCCCTATAAAGCCATCGTGGCCTTTTCCGGCGAAAAGGAATATGGCGGGAAAATGCTCACCGAAGCCACCATCAACGGCTTTGCTTCAAACCTCATTGAAAGGAAGTTCAAAGAAGAGGTTTATCGCTTTTTGGTGGTGGCCGACAAATTCCAAACCGGCTATGATGAGCCGCTCTTGCACACCATGTATGTGGATAAACCCTTGAGCGACATTAAAGCCGTGCAGACCCTTTCGCGGCTCAACCGGGCGCACCCGCAAAAATTTGACACTTTCATTTTGGATTTTGCCAATGAACCCGAGGACATTCAAGAATCGTTTTCGCGCTATTACAAAACCACGCTCCTGGCGGACGAAACAGATCCCAACAAACTTTACGACCTCATAAATGAATTGGAAGCGCACCACGTTTATGATTCCGGCGACGTGCAAAACTTCATCGACCGCTACTTTGCCGGGGCCGAACGTTTTACGCTTGACCCTATTTTAGACGTTTGCGTGAACATTTACCAAGAGTTGGACGAAGAGGCGCAAGTCTCCTTTAAAAGTGCGGCCAAGGCTTTTGTGCGTACTTATGGATTTTTGGGGGCAATTTTACCTTTTGGCAACGTGGCGTGGGAAAAGCTCAATATATTCTTAACTTTTCTGACGCCCAAATTGCCCAGTCCCAAAGAAGAGGATTTATCGGCCGGAGTCATCGAGGCCATTGACCTTGACAGTTACCGCGTGCAAGCCCAAACAATGGTGGCTATTCAACTGGCCGATGAAGATGCTGAAATTGACCCGGTGCCCACCAGCTCAAACTCAAATAAGCCTGAACCGGAGCTTGATTTACTCACCAATATTCTTAATACTTTCAATGACCTTTTCGGCAACATTCCGTGGGAAGACGAAGACAATGTCCGCAGACAATTGCGAGAATTGCCAAACATGGTCAGTAAAGATGAAGGCTATCAAAACGCCATTTTGAACTCCGACAGGCAAAATGCCCGCATCGAGTTTGAGCGCGCCTTCCGCAGTGCCATCTCCGGCATCATGAAAGATAGCATTGAATTGTATCGGCAAATTAATGATAACCCTTCGCTTAAAAATTACTTGTCAGAATCTGTTTTTAATATAACTTTCGAGAAGAGGCTTTGAAATTTGAAGCTGTTTATACGCAGTTTTTTAATAGCGATGAAGCGAGTAGGGAATTTTTATGGGAGATCTTTTATACAATGACTGGAAACTCATTAAAACTATCTGAATATGTGGTTGCTTTTATAGATATTCTTGGTGCAAAGAAAATGATGAAGAGTGACGATGAAGGCTTTTTAAATGAAATTTATGACGTTTATAATAGAACAAAAAAAGCTATAAAAGATTTTGAGTCTCTGTATGGTTCATTAGGAGATAAGATTTTTTCTGACAATATACTTCTCGCTTATAAAGTGGATGAAAATCTTTTTAAATCTTTTTGGCGTATTTGTGAATTTTCTTCTGCATTACAAGCTGAGTTTTTAAAGAAGAATATACGTATTCGTGGTGGAATAAGTTTTGGAAGCTTTTTTATTGATGGGTTACTATGTTGGGGAGACGCCTTAGTCCGAGCGTATCAGTTGGAATCTCAAGTTGCTATTTATCCGAGAATTATTTGTGATTATAAATTTTATGAGAATTTTTCTCCTGATGAACATGAACTCCATTCATCTTTAAGTACCGATTTCGATGGGGTTGATTATATAGATTATTTGCATCGTTATATTGACTATCAAGACAGGAAAGAATTGGAAGAATTTATAAACGATGTTAAAAAAGAGTTGAATGATTGTGAAGATGACAAAATAAGGCAAAAACTTCTGTGGCACAAAAATTATCTAAATAGCAAGCTTGCCGCAATAAAAGAGCAACAACCAGTTCGTCAATTTAGATAAATTTCCTAAGTTGGAGTTTTTTTTGGCATTGCTTTCCTCAATTACGACAGTGTGGTAAGTTGGCTTTAGTCGCAAAAGACGGGGCGGGAAATATAAAGATGAGAAGCACTTCAATCTAAGATAGGGCCGGTGCCAGAATTTGATTGAGAAAAAATGGTGGGATGGAAAGACTAAACTCATTTGCGTGAAATGGTTAGAGGGTGAATGATGATTTTTCAAGACGCAGTCATACAGATATTAAAGGAAGCCGAAAAGCCTCTTCATGTCAAAGAGATTACCGAACGGATCATGAAAGCAGGTTTGTGGTC
>CAYJCI010000109.1:4530-6797 GCA_964368595.1 uncultured Desulfovibrionaceae bacterium | reverse complement strand
GTAAATCTTGCTGGTAAGCAAATTATTATGCCTGGGCGTAATTTTTGTGAGTATGAAATTCGCAACACAATTTTGCAAGTGGATAACGCAACGCTTGAGAAGAGCGAAGTTTATATGTTGCGCATGGCTTTCCCATTGAAGGATCGTGAGCCATTACATATTATTTTATACGCGCCAAAGCATTTATTTAAGGATTATGAGCCTCAAGTTGGTGATGATATTGATGCGTATATCTGGCTTCAAGGCCGCATCGCCGATTAGAAAATCGTTTATAAAGTACCATCTACTGCGTCATCAAAAAATTTTACTCGGGTCGAGGGGGAAAGACCCCACTCCAGACCTTCGGTTGCTCAGGTAGTGCACTATATGTTGTCGGAAGTGAATTCCGACAACCCACTACCTTCGCTATACGGCCCGCTACAGCGGGCGACTTTGTCAGTTTAATGTAGTTATAACTAAGTGCGAGTAGCTACAACACATATTTGAATGTTTTTGAACACAAACTTGTTTTTTTAATACAAGCCTTAGATAATAATTTTGAATTTTACCCAGCTCCGAAGGAGATGGGCATTAAAAGTTTTTAAGGGATGGGGGTCTGGGGGAAGGGAAATTTTTCCAAAAATTTCCCTTCCCCCAGATTTCTTAAAAAGCTTCAAAACTCTTACCACCACAAAACTATGCAACAAAAAGAATTATTAAATCTCATTACCAAGGCAAGAAGTAATATATATCAAATCTGTGGGCCAACTCCTCTTGAGCAATATCCTCAAGAAGGTGGTGGTACATTATTACTTAAGCGCGAAGATTTATCCCCAGTACATTCATACAAATGGCGTGGGGCTTATAATTTTATTGCCTCACAAAGTGCTGAAACCTTGGCAAATGGTGTTGTTACTGCCTCTGCTGGCAATCATGCTCAAGGTGTGGCTTTAGCGGCAGCACAGCTTGGCATTAAGGCGCGTATCACCATGCCAGTGACTGTGGCTCGCATGAAGGCCAATGAAGTAAAGCGCATTGGCGGTGATAATGTAGAGATTATCATTGCAGGTGATACTTTTGACGATGCTAGAGCTGAGGCTGATGCAGCTGCTTTGAAGTACAATATGCTTTATGTTCATCCTTATGACCATCCATTGGTGGTGGCAGGTCAAGGCACTGTGGGTGATGAATTGCTCATGAGCTCTGTATGGCCTGACGTGGTATTTTTGCAAATTGGCGGTGGTGGTTTTGCTGCTGGCGTTGCTACCATATTAAAGGCTCATGCACCGCATATTAGAATCATTGGTGTTGAGGGTGAGGACCAAGCCAGCATGAATGCTGCAGTTAAGGCTGGTAAGCCTGTAACACTTGACAGTTTATCAGTTTTTTGTGATGGGACTGCTGTTAAGCATGTGGGTGATTTCACTTTTGAGCTTTGCAATAAATATATTGATGAATATGTCACTGTTTCCAATGATGATGTCTGTGCTGCCATTCAAAAAATATGGGAGCTTGCCCGCACCTTGCCAGAGCCTTCTGGAGCGTTGGGCATGGCTGCATACTTAAATATGCAAGAGGAGCTTAAGGGCAAAAATGTTGCAGTGGTCGTTTCTGGCGCCAATATGGATTTTGCAAGGCTTTCGTGGATTGCAAGGCGTGCAAGCATTGGTGCAACACTTAAGCGCTGTTATGAGATTGAAATTTCAGAGCGTTCAGGCTCAATGCTGCAACTTTTATCATCAATTAATGATTTGGGCTTAAATATTGAAGATTTTCTGTATGGTAAGATGCAAACAGAATACGCCTACCCCATATTTGGCTTTAAGGGTTTAAGCCAGCAATTGGACAAATTGGAAGAAATCCTCAAAGAAAATAATTATAAATTTAAAGATGTTACCCAGCGTGAAGATGTGGCGTTTAGAATTATTAATGCCAATACTAAGCTTTGGAATGATCCTTACGTTGCCATGATTGAGTTTCCAGAAAGGCCTGGGGCATTGCTTGAATTTATGGAAGATGTTTCAAAATTAAGTAACATTTGCTATTTTAACTATAGTAATAGTGGTGAAATGGTCGGGCGAGCGCTCATGGGCTTTGAATTTGAAAGCGCTGAAAAGCGTGATACTTTCTTAACACATATGCGAGTTGAAGGCCCTTCATTTTCAGAAGTTGCGCTTGAAACATTCTTAAAGCAATAAATTTAAAAGCCCTGCATTGCAGGGCTTTTATAATTAACAATCGTAAAAAATCATTTATTTTTGCAAGTATTTTTAGTCTTGGCAAGGAAG
>CAYJCI010000109.1:0-4430 GCA_964368595.1 uncultured Desulfovibrionaceae bacterium | reverse complement strand
CGTAGTCAAAACTAAAAAGACGCAGCAAAAAAACGCAGTTTGACGCAGTAGATGCTCTGCATCAGCTCAAAAAAACAGAATGCTAGTCGTAAGTGTGGTATAACACCTCAAAATGAGCCTGAGGATGATTACAAGCACCACAAAGCTCTGGTGCATCAGCACCTTGATGCAACCAACCACAGTTTAGACAGTGCCACATAACAGGCTGTGGTTGCTTAAACATGGTTGCTTCTTGAATTTGTTTAGCTAGGCTTAAGAAACATTTTTCATGATAAGCTTCTGCAATAGCAATATTGCGCATAACAGTAGCGATTTCTCCAAAGCCTTCTTTGTCAGCAGTGGCTGCAAATTCTGGATACATAATGGTGTGCTCATGATTTTCACCAGCAGCGGACTCAATTAAGTTTGTTTCAGTACTGCCAATAATACCTGCGGGGAAGGCGCCCACGATTTCCACTTCTCCACCTTCTAAAAATTTAAACAAGCGTTTAGCGTGTTCTTTTTCTTGGCTTGCAGTTTCTGCAAACACTTCTTGCACTAGGCGAAAGCCGTCATTTTTAGCTTTACTTGAAAAGAAATCATAACGATTTCTGGCTTGAGACTCACCAGCAAATGCGGTGAGTAGGTTTTTTTCAGTTTGTGTACCTTTTAATGATTTCATCTTATACTCCTTTATTTCTACCTTGAATCAAATTTCAAAAGGTAGTTATTGTGTTATATCACCATCATCTAACCATTTAATCAAACATCTTTGTAGGGTTAACACATCAAAAGGCTTGCCAATATGCTCTTGCATGCCAGCATCATTAGCTTTAATTTTATCTTCAGGCATGGCATTGGCAGTCATGGCAATAATAGGTTTTTTGTAGCCATTATAGCGTAATGTTTTAGACGCTGTTAGCCCGTCCATAACTGGCATTTGAATATCCATAAGAACTAGGTCAAAATCACCATGCAAGGCCATATCAAAACCTTGTTTACCATCACAAGCGACAGAGACTACAAGCCCAAGATTTTCTAAAACTTCAACAGCAATAAGCTGATTTATTTCATTATCTTCCACTAATAATATTTTTTTACTCTTAATACGCTCTAGGCAAATATTGTCATTTGCCACTGGCTCAGCGTCATTTCTTACATAGGCTGGGATGTCAGCTTTAAGAGTGAAGCTAAAGGTTGTGCCTACATTTTCCTCACTATTAACCTTAAGTGTGGCACCCATGGCTTCAATGAGAGAACGAGTGATGGGAAGCCCAAGCCCAGTGCCGCCGTAGCGGCGAGTGGTCGAGGTGTCAGCCTGCATAAATGGTTGGAATATTCTTGCCACTTGTTCATCAGTCATGCCAATGCCAGTATCGGTAATGCTAATGGAAATATCAGCTTGCAGCGCTACTTCTTGAAGTGCGGTGACTGTAATAGTCACGCCACCCTCTGAAGTAAATTTCACGGCATTATTTAAAATATTTAACAAGGCCTGCCTAAAGCGCAAAGGATCACCAAGTATGTATTCTGGAGTTTCCCCAACATTTACAAGCTCAAGATAAATATTTTTTTCATCAGCTTGGTGCTGAAGCATATCTATGGCAAATTGGATGCTTCTATTGATTCTAAATGGTATGCATTCAATTTCAACGTGCCCTGCTTCAATTTTTGAAAAATCAAGAATATCATTTACAATTTTAAGTAATGTTTTGGCTGAAATATTAATTTTTTCAAGATAATTTTTCAGGTCATCACTTTGCGCATGCTGCATGGCAAGGTGATTTAGTCCTAAAATTCCATTAAGTGGAGTGCGGATTTCGTGGCTCATATTAGCTAAAAAATTACTCTTGGCGTGGTTAGCCTCAGTGGCGGATTCTTTAGCACTGCGCAAGGCATCTTCAATAGCTGTATATTCAGAAATATCGCGCCCAACAGTAACAATACCAATGGCATTACCAAGGTGATCCCTAAAGGCAACTTTAAACATTTCTAATGGTAAAACATTGCCATTGTGATACCTTAAGTTAACTTTTTTCTGAATAATTTTTTCTTCATCACCAAGTATATCTTGATTATTACTAAAAAATTCGAAATCATCTTCATTAAATCCAAAGTCGACGCTAAGTTCTTGGAACTGTTTGCCGCGAATATCAGTAATATTATAATTAAGTAAATTTAAGAAAGCCTGATTGCCACCAAGTATACGTCCATCTACTTCCTTAAAATAAACAAAATCTGGAATGCAATTAATTACATTATAAAGCAATGATTTTTCATAAAGAATTAAGTCATCATTCTTTTGCGCGCGTTCGTACTGATCTTGCACCACTTTTTCAAGGCTACGTTGATAGGCTTGATCTTTCAACCTTGCCACATGCCATTCATGCACATCAATAAAAATACCTGTGGCGTTTTGAATAACGCCTGTAGTGCTTCGCTTCGCATGCCCTTTAACGTGTAACCAATGCCAATGACCATCAGCATGTGCAAAACGTAGGGGCACATCATAAACGACATCTTTCTCCTCATTAGATGGTTCAGTGGTTAAAAATAAACCTTTTTTCACATCTTCAGGGTGCACAAGTTCGCGCAAGGTATGTATATCAAAATTTCTATTTTTTGATTTTCGGCCTAGCAGCTTAAAGGCATGTTCATTAAAAGTTAAAATACCTGGTGCTACATAATCCCACATGGGTAAACATAGAATTTCTACAGCTTGATTTAGTTTTTTATCTTCCTTGCTTTGTGTTTTTAATATCATTCTTAGTAAAAAATAAGCGACCAAACTACTAAGCAGTATGGTAATTGTAATCAAACTAATAACTTCATTACGCACATCAGTATGTACTTTTGCAAGCGCATTAACCCTTTGATAAAGACCAATGAAAACATCAAACCTTGCAAAGTATAGTGAGGTCATGAGTCTTTTTTCATCAGGATGGGTAATGTGCAAAGCATCTTCAAATGCGTCTATACTTTGAGATTTATCAAGCTCTGGAAAGGTTGATATGGTTATAATTTCACCATTCTGCGTCCCCATAACCAAGATAGCATTTTCTGAAAGTTCAAGGGCGTATCTTTTTAAGATGGCAGAAATTTGTGGCAAGCTTGAATACATTTCAACACTACCAATAAACACACCATCATCATAAAAAGGAGCTGCGGCATATACTACTTGCTTAGCCAAATTCCTACGGAATTTAAGCTTACTAACCCCAGGCAAAGCAGGCTGCTCCTCTGTAAAGTCATATAGAGGTTTAATATTCATATCTGCTTTTAAGCCACTTGAATTTAAATGCAAAAGTGGCTCACCAGTGGGAGAAAATATAGCTAAACTATACAACAGATCCGATTGAGCGGCATATTGCTTTACCAATGCAAGCACGGATTGCGAAGCTGAGTGTAGCTGAACTTTATTACTTGGATTTTGAAGTAAAGCAATAATATTAGAATCATCATGGACACTCTTGTGCAACATCTCAGCATCAGTCAAATCTTTTACAATTTTAGTGCTAACGTCATCAAGCACAGTTGAAACTTTAAATACTGCTATATCCGCAAGAGATTCCTCTACCTTATCATATATACTATAACTCAATAATAATATTGCAATAATAATAATGCTAATAGCTGGGATAATAATAGAAATCGTGCGGCTTTTGTCCATAAGAATTTGCCCTTTGGCGAATTAAAAAATCTAGCTTAGAATATTGAAGCGAAGTAAGCAAACATTATGAAATATTCTAGCTAAAATAAAAAAAAAATTCAATACAGATTTGCAAATGTTAAATTTTTATTTTAGGTTACTCCCATGCATGGTTATTATTTTTAAAAGGGGTATAGTTATAAAAAATACAGCCGATAAAATAACCATAAAATTGTTTTTACAATCAACTATGCCGAGCATATGAGAAAGGAAGCACTATGAGTACTTATCACGGTTCTGATGATAGCAGCCTTATTCAGCTTGTTACTTTTAAAATTGCTGAAGAAGAATTTGGCGTGGATATCTTAAAAGTACAAGAAATCATCCGAATGATGCCTATCACCAAGGTGCCTAATGCACCAGCTTTTGTGGAAGGGGTTATTAACCTACGCGGTAAAGTTATCCCAGTTATTGACATGCGTAAACGCTTTGGCATGAAGGCGGCTGTTCATGACAGTCAAACTCGTATCAAGGTAATGGATTTATCAGGACAAATTGTAGGATTTGTTGTTGATGCAGTTTGTGAGGTTTTACGCATCACTGAGTCTACCGTTGAACCACCACCAGCCGTTGTTGCAGGTATTGGCTCTGAATACATGCGCGGTGTTGGCAAACTTGAAGACAGATTGCTAATCTTGCTAGATTTAGATAAATTGCTAACTGAAACTGAGCTTGAAACCTTAGCTGGCATGTAATCTACACCAATAAATTACATAAAAATGGCATAAGTAAGTTGCTTGAT
>CAYJCI010000108.1:0-6841 GCA_964368595.1 uncultured Desulfovibrionaceae bacterium | reverse complement strand
AGCAATGGAAATAAGCCAATCATAATTTTCTGTTGCCAAGTGTAGCAAAGGGTTTTAAAGTCGGCAGGCATGATTATGGTGCGTATTATAATTTAATAAATATGCTTCATTTTTTATTATGTGTTTGCGGTAGCCTTGCCTCAAGCTTAAAAGAGTGCTGTACCCATTTAGTTTAGGAGAAATGCATCACACATGAAATATGCTTTACAAGAAAAACTTAGCGCTATTCCCTTACAAATACGATTTCTTATGGTTGGTGGGGTGAATACTTTAGTAAGTTATTGTATGTACATATTTTTTTTGTATGTCCTTGGTGCTGAATCCTATCAAACAGCTTTGGCTTTGGCTTGGTTTTTATCGTCATTTATTTCATTTACCTTACAAAAAACTATAGTTTTTCAAACTAAGGGGAATTGGGTAAAAGAGTATATACGTTGCATATTTTCTTGGGGAATTGGTTACCTATTAAATGCAGTGCTTTTGGAATTGATGGTAAATTATTTGCAATTTAATCCACTTGTGGCACAGTTTATAGCCTTGTGTTGCACTACTGTTACAACCTATTTTTTATTTAAATATTTTGCATTTAAAGTGAGGAATGATCGTGGATAAAATTAGTATCGTAGTTCCATGTTATAATGAGGAAGCGGCTTTACCGTTTTTTTATCAGTCTTTTAAAAAATTATCTGACCATATGCACTCCACTGCTAAATTGGAGCTTATCCTCGTAAATGATGGCTCAAGTGATAAGACTAATGCAGTATTGCATGAGCTGGCTAATCAAGATGATAGAATCAAATACATTTCATTTACAAGAAATTTTGGTAAAGAGGCAGCTATGCTTGCTGGCTTGGAGCATAGTACTGGTGATTATGTGACCATAGCTGATGCTGACCTACAAGACCCATTGGAAATGATTATTCAAATGTATGAAATTATAAATAAAGAAGATTATGACTGCGTAGCAACACGAAGATATTCACGCCAAGGCGAGCCGCCCATACGTTCATTCTTTGCCAATAAATTTTATACTGTTATAAACTTATTTTCCAAAACAAAAATTGTGAATGGCGCAAGGGATTTTAGATTAATGAGCCGTCATATGGTTAACTCCATTTTGCAGATGAAGGAGTATAATCGCTTTTCCAAGGGCTTATTTAGCTTTGTGGGTTATAATACCAAGTGGCTTGAATATAAAAATGTTGAGAGAGTGGCTGGGGAAAGCTCATGGTCATTTTGGAGTTTGTTTAGGTACTCTATGGATGGTATCTTGTCCTTTAGTACAGCTCCTCTACATATAGCCGCCATATTGGGCGCTGTTATTTGCTTTTTCTCGTTCCTCTTTATTTGTTACACATTGTTTAAGACTCTTGTGTGGGGTGATCCAGTTAGTGGTTATCCTACTCTTGTTTGTATAATAACATTTCTTGGAGGCGTTCAATTGCTTTGCGTGGGTATTTTAAGTGAGTATATTTCTAAAATATACTCAGAGGTTAAAAAACGACCCATTTATATTGTTAAAGAAACGAATTCAAAAACAAACTTTAAAGAAGATTAATTATAACTTAATTTTTGGGCTTCCAAATTTCATATTGCTCAGCAGGCCAAACCCCCTGAGTGCTTTCTGCTGGTGATGTTCCTAAGAGTTCATAACCTTCTGGAAAAGATAAACCAGCGTCTTTTAATACCTGTGTTGGCATATGTCTTGGCCCATCATTTACGGGCTTTATAATCCAAGCTTTATGTAAAATTTCCTTTGAAGCTAGGGACATGATGATAGGATAATTTTCCTTCGGTGTATGCCTTGATTCAATTTGCCAAGCACCTTCTACCTTGTATCCATCAAGCAAAAATAAACTACCAGTGGTGTAAAATGAGGTATTAATAATGGGCATGCCAGCTTGCCAGCCGTTGTCATGGGCAGTTTTTCGTAGCCATTCTATAAATAATTTGCGCTCTGGATGCACATAGATGTTATTTCCATCAGGTTTTAATTGTACAGGTTCTGTCAGTTGCCACATGGCTTTATCATTATGTCTAGCTGTTTCAAATATTGAATAAAACAAAGTGCCCAAGGTGCTAAAACACAATATAATTGCCAAAGCTTGCAAAACTACATCTCTACGTTTTTGCACCATACCCATACAAAGACTAACACTGCTAAAAGCTATTAATATAAACGATTCTGATGCTTTAAATTCTAGTGATGTATTGGTGCCTGCATGGTAAATAAAGATAGCGGTAAAATAGGTTAAGAATAAGAATATACTAAAGCGTAGATGCTTCCATGATCTTTTCCATAAACATGCCCCAATGAATAACATGACAATAAAAGGCCAAAATACCAATGGAATAATAAAGTTAATAATCCAAATATATGAAGTTATTAAGGCAACAAGCATCGTTAAACTTGTTACTATGATTGCAAGCTTATATTTTTCCTTATGCATAGCCCAAAGTGCCACTGCCCAAAGAGGCCACGTTAATAATACGAGAACGTAGGATGTTGGGAAAAAATACCGACCATAAAGAGCTAATGTTTTATCAAACCCATAAGTATTGTCTAAAAGCTTGGTGGAAATAATAATCTTGTCGATGGTTTCAAAACCTGAAGATATCAAAAAAACATATATTGCAAGCATGATTAAGGCCAACACGCCAGCAAAGATTACATCACACACACGCTCACGCACACAAAGTGTGCCACGAGTACAACAAATTACAGCACAGGCCAAAATTCCCAAGGCTGCACCGCTTGAGGGCTTACCAATAAAAGCCAGTAAGCCAAAAAACGCTAAGAATATTAATACTATTAATCTAAGTTTTTTACTCCACGCAGTTAAAAAATGTCCCTTGGAGTATGGCCTGCATAAAATGGTGTAAAAATTTATTGAACTAAGAACCCCTAAAATACCCAACAGTGCAAGGGTGTTATAACTAGCTGTTGGTAGCCACGTTGTGTAATAACCAAGAGATGAACACCACAAAGCAGAGCAAATTGCAGTTGCAGTCCACACATTTAACTTAACATGCCGCCAAAATAATAAAACAAAACTTAAAAGCAGTACGCCAGAGCAGAGCATTAGGCTTAAAAATGTAAAAACTCTAAAATTATAGAGGTCAGCGCCCAAAGCCATAAATATTGGGTTTAACAATGCACCAAAATCAGAAAATACATTTAAAAGCCGCTCAGGGTAAGAAATGGAATAAAGGTACATGCTTTCATCACTAAGGTTATAGCCTTTATTCAAATTCAAAAATACGAGCAGGATTAAGCTAAGTGCCAAGAGCGCACTTATGAAAGTGCATATTTTGGGCCAATTAGCTTTATTGATTGAAGGCAAGTCTGAGTTCATGATTGTTTAATCTTTATTAAAAAGTAACTGTCTCTGTTGTTTCAGGGTTTTCTGGTTGAGTTTTCTGCTCTGGGGCGATGTGCTGCAACACTTCTTCTGGAACTTCAGGATTTGTTGGAGCTTGTGGAGCGTCCAAAGTAGTTTCTGGGTCTGGTTCAGGTGTTGGCTCTGGCATCACAGCTTCTTGTTCCACTGGTGCTGGGTCTGGTGTTGATGCAGATGGAGCCGGTTCCGGAATTACCGGTTCAGCCTGTGCCGGTTTAGATGGTACCGGTTCAGCAGTTACTGGTGTAGCAGTGGTCGGTTGTGATTCTTTGTCTAAAGATAAAACAATGGCTGGTGCGCCAATGCCAAAGGGCAAAGTATCCTTTCCCACGCCTAATGGGTGATAATTTGCAGTGTTATCAACCAATGATGGTGCAAGTAGCATGGTGGAAGCTTGCACTAATAAAAGTGTAAACATGCTCACAACTAAGAGCGGCCCTACAGGGGAGGCGCGTTTGGTAAATTTAACTAATACAAGGGCGTATACTAATAATATACCGCTAATAACCTCTAAGCCTTTTAGATATGGAATGGCTTTCGCTATGACTTCTGGAAGGTAGTCTGCCCAAAGTGTTGAAGTCGGGGCAAAGTAAATGGCTAGGCAAAGAATGGTTGAGATAAAAATCAACAGAGAGAATACGGCATAAAATACTTTGCTACCAAGCGCAGTTAAATTACACAAAGCCTTTGCCAGCAGCACTATTAATATGGGGGTAATTAACAGGGTTGCGTATTTTCCACCACCCAATATAATTAAGGCAATGCCAACAAGTAATGTAATATAAAGCCAAGCTGGTCCAGAACTTTCCTTACGTGAAGCTTTTAAGCTGGGCAGGGTATTTTTGAAAACTTTTAGCCAAGATACAAACAATGGTAATAAAATCCAAGGGGCAAGGCCAAGGCTTAGGCAAATAAAAACGTAATACCATTGGGCTTTTAATGGCCAGAATGGTGGTGTAAATGGTGCAATCATGTGTTGCATAAGCCCATTTAGTGCGTCGGCTTGCTCGCCGCCACCAATGATAATAATCATAAGCCAAGTGGCAAATACAAGCACCAACATGCCAAAGCCCATGACTGCATCAAGCTTATGGGCTCGCCCAAATGTAGCGCGCCATACAATAAATAAGAGGCTACTGATTAATATTGTCCACAGTGGGAAATAGCCAATGCTGAGTGTGGCTAAGGCTGTAAATAGGAAGCCCATTATAAAATACATGGGGGCAGAATCGCTAGTCCAAGCTCTAAATAAAAAGCCTAGGGCAAAGGCAAAGAGACCCATGCTAAATAAATCAAGGCTTATGAAGTGGCCCATTTGGGCAAGGCTTAAGCTAGCTAAGGAAATTAATCCAGCGGCAAAGCTGATTTTTTTACCAAGCCCAAGACTTTTTGCTAAATAATATGTGCCCATTAAAGCAATTAATGAGCTAAGAGCCGCAACTAAAGGCAAGAACATGCTTTCAGTCATGGGGATTGCGTCTACAAGAGCCATAAACCAAAAAAATACAGGGAAGATAAATTCCATATGCTCGGTGGCAGGCGGGATGAACCACTGCCCAAGCCCTTGCATATCAAAATAAGTTTCAACTAAAAATAGCTCTTCCTTAAAGTATACTGAAGGGAGCCAAACAGATGCAAAATGGTGCAAAGCCCATAGTAGGGTTAGGCACAATAAAGCAAGGAAGGGTATTTCGCTGATATTTATAAATAATTTTTCAGCAAAGCCTATGGGAGTAGGCTTTGGGGGCGGGCTGTCTTTTGCCTCGTCCTTTTTTTCGTCTTTTTTATCCTCTGGCTTTGCAGCACTGCGAATAGGCGCAGTCCCACGCCTACCCAAGAAGCCTATACCACGCTTTTGAGGTGCAGAGGCATCAGTTTTTGCAGGGTCAGGGCTTGTTGCACTAG
This sequence comes from uncultured Desulfovibrionaceae bacterium, assembly GCA_964368595.1. Taxonomy (GTDB): domain Bacteria; phylum Desulfobacterota; class Desulfovibrionia; order Desulfovibrionales; family Desulfovibrionaceae; genus CAYJAD01. The sequence goes on along the minus strand of CAYJCI010000108.1, from coordinate 1,535 downwards.
TGGTGCTAGTGCCAGCAGTATCAGCTGGAGGGGTCTCAGTTTTTTTTGTGCCCTCATTATCACTTGGGGGGGTATCTTTTTTTTCTTCTTGTGACATATTTCCTCCGCTGACATGATAAATTTATTTATGTTTAATGCTTAGAGTAGCAATTATTGCCCTTCAGTTTCTTTAACTTCATTCCATAAGGCATCTTTATCATCAAGGCTAAGCTCTACAAAATCAAGCCCACGCTCACGAGCAAGGGCTTCCATTTTAGCAAAGCGGTCTAAAAATCGTAAATTTGTGTAATCTAGTGCTTCACTAGCTTTAATGCCCTTGCGTCGACCAAGCTCTACAAGGGTAAATAACATGTCGCCTAGTTCATGCGTTTGTGCTTCTTTGTCATTACCTTGGGCTACGTCAAGCCATTCAAGCCATTCTGCCTCTGCTTGTTGTTCAACATCTTGATCTTCAGGCCAGGTAAAATTAATACGAGCAGCCTTTGAATGGATGCGATAAGCTTTTATTAATGATGGTAAACCTTTGGGCAATGAGTCATAGATGCCTTGTGGTTCATCTTCCTTTTTCTTTTCACTGCGTTTAATGCTTTCCCAAGCTTTTAATTGCTCGTCCATATTTTCAAAAGTAGTGTCTGCAAATACATGCGGATGACGACGAATCATCTTTTCAGCACTATAATTTATGGCAGTATCTAGGTTGAAAGCTGACTGTTTTTCATAAAGTTTTGCAATAAAGGCTAATAAGAAGAAAACATCGCCAAGCTCCTCGCAAACGTCTTGGGCATTGCCAGAGCGAATGGCATCAACCATTTCAAAAACTTCTTCAATAGCATAGTCAGCAAGTGATTGTGGGGTTTGCTCTCTATCCCATTTGCAACCATCTGGTGCAATTAAGCTATCGATAACAGATTGTAATTTTATAAGTGCATTGCTCATGATTTTCCTTAAGCTTTGTTAGAAAATAAATTAAATAAATCTTGTGGTATATGTGTGCGAACATATTCGATTAACATATTAAGATAGGGCATGGTTAAAGCCTCTTTAATCATGCTTGTGTCGTTAAAAAATCCTTGGGCAATGGTTACAATGATTGAGCAAATGAGCAAGCCTTTGCAAAGGCCAAAGCCAAAACCCAATAATTTATCAAGCCAAGATAGGAAGGATAAAGACAAAACGCCTTGCGTTAGGACAATGAAAACATTAATGACTATCATGCCTGCGGCGAAAATTATAAAGTATGCCGCTACATTGCGCCACATCTCATTTTCAAAAAATGTTAAATATGTGGCCACTAAAGGGTAATAGTGATATGCTGCCCAGATACTGCCCACAAGGCCAATGAGGGAGAATATTTCCTTCACAAAACCGCGTAACATGCCCCTTACAGCAAAAAGCGAAAGTATGGCAATAACGGCAATGTCAAAATAATTAAAGTCCATGAATTCCCCTAAATAGTTGATGCTGAAAAATGCGTTTCCATGCATTTTTCAAAAAAGACACGCCCACTCCAAACACCGCTTTGCGGTCGCAGGAAG
>CAYJCI010000107.1:0-6843 GCA_964368595.1 uncultured Desulfovibrionaceae bacterium | reverse complement strand
TACCTCAACATAAAATCGAAGCAATTGCTCGCTGCCTATTGCCGGATATTCTGTCCTGTTTTGAAAGCGAGGAGGGGCAGCGGGAATTTGAGAAGTGGCGGGAGCAGCGAAAGTTAGAAGATCGGTTAAAGTTGAAGCAATGTTGCGATACCACAAATGACGAGGGTATCGTTAATTGACACTCTTGCCATTTTAGTGTTTGTGTGTGTGTGTCGGAAAACCTATATTGGGTTTTCCAATACAGGTTAACCCTATATAGGAAAAACCCCACCAATTAAATACTAAATAATAAAATACTTATATATTAAATATATATATAATCCTTTCCTTATCTCCTCATCATGTGAAAATACTTGTATGCAATGACGAATTAATTCATCTTGCTTTAACAATAGAATTTTATCATCATTATTTGAAATCAAAATTTTCTCTATAAAAATCGGCACCTCAATAGAGGGTAAATAACATCTATCCGATAATTGTTTAATGATTTTAGTATAAATTTCTTTAAAATCCGGTAACACAAAGAAACAATTGCACATCACATTACGTTCCTGTACACGCTCACTTTCATCAATTAGCATTTTAAAACATAGTCTTTAACCTCTTTTTCTTTAATTATTTCATAGCCACTGTATGAGGTGTCTGTTGCCTGTGCTTTTTTGGCTATCAATGACACGCTCCCCTTGTTATTTATTCCCCATGACAAAAAAACTCTTGACAGCTTCCAAAAACTGTGATACCATAGGCTCAAACACAAATGTTATTTATTGCCCACGACAAAATAAAAAGGAGGGTGCATGAAGAAAATACAATTAAACCAATGCGCCGAAATACGTTCCGGTCTTGTAATTTCGAGAAAACAATCGCAAATAAGTAACGAAAATTTTTATAAACTTCTAACTTTAAAATCTGTCAATCCAAAAGCGTTTGTTGATACCTCTTTATTAGAAGATTATTACGCAACAGAAAAGTTGAACCAAGATTATTTAACTCAAAAAGATGATATAATTATCAGAGTCACCAATCCGTATACAGCGGTATTAATCGATGAAACCACAAAAGGTTTGGTTATCCCATCGCATTTCACAGTTATTAGAACAAATAAAAAAGTTTTGTCGCCACAATATCTATATTGGTTGTTGAACACCGAAAAGACGTATAAAGTTATTCAAAAGAATAATTTTGGAAACGCTTTAGGCTCTGTTCGACCACAGTTTTTCAGTGAAATGGAAATATCGCTTTTGCCGATAGATGAACAACAAAAAATCGCCACATTAAACACGCTTTTTAAACAAGAACAAAACCTACTCAACTTATTAGCCGAACAAAAAGAACTTAAAGCAAAAATTACGATAAACCAATATTACAGACAATTGAGAGGGAAAAAATAAAATGACAACAAAAACAGATATTCAAAATACGCTTTGGAAAGCTTGTGATAGTTTCAGAGGGAAAATCGACAGCTCTCGATATAAAGATTATATACTTTCGATGTTGTTCGTTAAGTATCTCAGCGATGTAAACAGAGAGAAATATGAGCAGTATAAAACACAGTATAACGGCGACACACAGCGTATTGAAAGGGCGATGAAACGCGAACGTTTTGCGCTTGATGAACAATCTACATTTGATTACCTATACGAAAACAGAGGCGACGCCGAGATAGGGCAAAAGATAAACGTTGCGCTTAACAATATTGAGGAACACAACAGCGGTAAACTGCGTAACGTTTTCAGAGCAATCGACTTTAATTCGCAAGTAGACTTCGGAGACGTTAAAGAAAAAAACGCAACGCTTAAAAACCTTTTGTTAGATTTTTACGCTCTCGACCTTAGACCGTCTCAACTCGATACAAACGACATAATCGGCGACGCTTATGAATATATGATCGCTAACTTTGCTTCGGACGCCGGCAAAAAAGGCGGAGAATTTTTTACGCCAAGTATGGTGTCCGAGTTGGTTGCAAGACTTGTTAAACCAACAGAAAACGACCGAATATACGACCCAACTTGCGGAAGCGGTGGGTTGCTTTTAAAGGCTTTTAAACAAGTGTCGAGCAAGAAAGTAGCTATCTACGGACAAGAACTAAACGCACAGACATGGGCGCTTTGCACCATGAATATGTTTTTACACGGAATTGACGATGCAAACATCAAACAAGGCGACACGATTTCTAATCCGCAACACATCGAGGACGACAAACTCATGAACTTTCAGGTAATCATTTCCAATCCCCCGTTCAGCCTTGACAAATGGGATAGCGGATTTTTAGCAAATTCAACTTTAGACGCAAAAGGCAAGCAAAAAGAAAAAATGTCGGCAGACCTTGACCCGTATAGGCGTTTCAACTGGGGAGTTCCTCCGTCTTCCAAGGGGGATTATGCTTTTGTGTTGCATATGCTTAATAGCCTTGATGCCGAAAACGGCAGAATGGGGATTGTTTTGCCCCATGGGGTGTTGTTCCGAGGAGCAAGCGAAGGCAAAATTCGTCAACAGCTAATTGAAATGAACCTGCTTGATGCCGTTATCGGTTTGCCCGGAAACCTGTTTTACGGAACAGGCATCCCTGCTTGTGTACTTATATTCAAGAAAAATCGCAAACGCCGAGAGGTTTTGTTTATCGACGCAAGTGGCGACGGTAATTTTGAAAAAGGCAAAAACCAAAACATCCTCAGAACACAGGATATCGAAAAGATTGTTCAAACCTACGAACAGCTAAAAACCGAAGATAAATACAGCTATCTTGCAACGGCGGAAGAAATCAGAGAAAACGACTATAACTTGAATATCCCCCGATATGTTGATACATTCGAGGAAGAAGAAATGGTAGATATCGACGAGGTTAATTCTAACATTGCAAAAATCGAAGCGGAGCTTAAAGAGGTTCAAGAGAAGATGAGGGAGTATTTGAGAGAGATTGGGGTTTGAGTTGGGAGTTGAGAGTTGGGAGTTGGGAGTTGGGAGTTGAAAGTTGAGAGTTGAAAAAGCCGGGCTCGATTACCAACAAAGTGGCAATGAAAGTTTGGAGTGTTTTGTTGACTTCAACCAAACACTCCAAAAGCCTAAAACAGTAACAAAAATGATTGATATCGATACGAGTGCCGTACGTTATTTAAGGAGATTTTTTATTGAAAGTAGTTCTTAAACCATTATTTGAAATATTAACAGGCGAAGTCGCTGTTTGCGACAATATTATATATAATTATCTGATTTTAATAATAGTAGGCGAAGTTGCTTTTCGAATTGCTTGGAATTTTGTGGGCGACCTATATGCCGTTGGAGCAATTAGCGGAAGTGGTTCCGGCTCTATTATCCATTGGACAAGTCGATTAATAATTTATATAACAATTGCTTATACAATTAGGTTTTTTATATGGTTAGTTGAAATCATTCCAACTATTCCAATATGGGTTTACATAGCTGTTATTTTCGTAATAATTAGTATAATAGTTGCTTGTATAATAATAAAGAAAAGGGGTGAATACTATTGAACCAACAAATAAAATCCCGAATAGAACAGATAAAAAAAGGTGAACTGCCCGAGGGCTATAAAAAAACAAAAGTCGGAATTGTTCCGAATGAGTGGGAAATCAAGTATTTAAAGCAAAGATTTCAACGGCTGACACGCAAAAACACAGAGGGCAACAAGAATGTACTTACAATTTCGGCTCAATATGGGCTAATTAATCAAAATGATTTCTTTAACAAAGAGGTTGCGAGCGAAGATAAAAGCAATTATTATTTGCTTAGAAATGGCGAGTTTGCATATAACAAAAGCTATTCAAACGGTTATCCCTTTGGTGCAATAAAAAAACTCACTCGATATGATAGCGGAGTTGTATCACCGCTATACATATGCTTTAACTCAATAGAAGAAAATAAATGCCCTGAATTTTACGAACATTATTTTGAAGGCGGATATTTAAATAAAGAGATACAAGCATTTGCACAAGAAGGCGCAAGAAATCATGGACTTTTAAATATATCGGTAGATGATTTTTTTAATTCTTATATATGCGTCCCCTCTTTACCCGAGCAGCAAAAAATCGCCGAAATCCTAACCGCCCAAGATAAAGTAATCGAGCTTAAAGAAAAACTTATAGCCGAAAAAGAAGCGCAGAAAAAATATCTTATGCAAAATCTGCTTACGGGCAAAAAAAGGCTTAAAGGGTTTAGCGGGGAGTGGAAGAAAGTAGAACTTGGTGATATATTTGAATATTTGCAACCTTCAAAATATTTAGTATCCGATACAAATTATAATGATAAGTTTAAAACACCTGTTCTTACAGCTGGAAAAACCTTTATTCTAGGGTATACAAATGAAACAAAAAATATATTCACTGATGTTCCAGTTGTTATTTTTGACGACTTCACTACATCAAGCCAATATGTGAATTTTCCATTCAAAGCCAAGTCCTCTGCAATGAAAATACTGAGATGTACAGCTGAATATAATATATTAATAGCTTTTCAAGCTATGCAACAGTTAAGTTATGTTGTAGGTGGTCACGAAAGACATTGGATTTCAAAATTTTCTCAAATACCTGTTTCCCTCCCACCCCTCCCCGAACAAAACGCAATCGCCGAAATCCTATCGACAGCCGATCGGGAAATCGAGCTTTTAAAAGCCGAATTAGCCGAACAAAAACAAAAGAAAAAAGCATTGATGCAATTATTATTAACGGGAATTGTGAGGGTTTGAAAATGGAAGTGTTTAATTTTTTATCACAGTTTATTTTCTTTATTGTGCCGGGAATTATATTTACTTATATTTCGGGTTATTTACTAAACGAGCATGAGCGAGACCAAATTAAATTTAGTTTAAATATCTTTGTTGTTTCTACACTCTCTTTTGTTATTGGTAATTTTATATTGTCATTATTAAACCAATGGTTACCCATTAACTTTGTTGTAACAGAAGTGACACTTATATTAAACGATGGACAAATTTCGCAAGCGTCATTAGTATCTGCAATATTTATTTCTGTTCTAACGTCATTGCTTTTTGTGTTTATGTTAAATAATAATTTAATTTTTAAAATAGCAAATAAATGTAAAATTACCAACAGAAGCAACAACTACGACATTTGGGATGAATTGTTTATTGGTAATCCTTGGATTATTTTTCGAGATTACATAACAAATTATTCTTATTTTGGTAGAGTTGAAGAAGCATCAGATAGAAAAGAAGATCGAGAATTACTTCTTTGTGAGGTGAGTGTATTCGATGAAAGTGGAAATGAGTTGTATGAAATGGAAAAGATTTATTTATTGCGTAAGCCATCGGAGTTTTCAATAGAAATAGATAATTATACGGAGGTAACAGAAAAATGAAACGCATCCCTACTCTAGATGCGCCATATAGGCCCGAACTTGGTGGTAGAACCGACCACTTAGAAAAACAACAAAAAACACAAATGCTCCCTAATAGCTATAAACCTCCAGCAGTACCTAACCATGACCCCAATTATAAACCTCCGGCTGCACCTAACCCTAATCCCAATTATAAACCGCCGGCATTTAAAAAAACTGATAAATAAGGAGGTGAAATCATGGCAACTAACCCACCAAGTGGCGACGGACATAGAAATGGCGCTGTTAGAGAACGCTCTCAAGTTCAAAACCCAAAAACAGAAATTTGGACAAAAAGAGATTCTAACACAGGCAAATTTATGGACGGCAAAAAAGACGGGACACCATTTAAAGGCGTTCGCAAAGAAAAATAAGTTACATAGAAAAAGCGAGGTTTTTATAACCTCGCTAATTCTCCTTATTATATATAAAATTTAGAATAAGAAAAAACCACCCTTGCGGGTGGTAAAATCTTTTGAAAATATCTTTTAAAAAAATTTCCGAACAAATAAGTTCACTATTATTATATTCTATTTTATTAATATTAGTCAATACTTTTTAAAAAACTTTTGAAACTTTAATCATTAAATTACTATTAGGAGGCTATTTATGGCTGTTATTTCAAATGAAGACATTTTTGAATTTTGCAGGGCATACGATTGGAAAAAGAAAATTGGTCAACTTGAAAATATGGCGATTAAAGAGCGGTGGTATTTTTTAAAACCACAAGAAAATGCAAAAAACACAACTAACCCTATTTTGGAAAACTATATAAAACATACATTTAAAAGACTCTTTCATCTAATCGAAAAAAATGATAAATATGAAGCTGACCATATTTCGCAAGAAAATGAATATATGTGTTTCAATGCCGGTCTTTTTACCGAGCATTATGAAAAAATATTTTTTCTTCTAAAGTATGAAAAAAAAGAAGAAGATAAAAAAGAATGGTCGTTTGATGATTTTGTTAAAGAAAGCGATTACAGGCTATTCGATTTCGAACTATTACCAAAAAAGATTTCATTTATCGAAAAGATAGAAGATTTGATTTTCGATACGAGTTTAGATTTAAGAATAAATAGTTCCCATATACTTTCAGATCCTAAAAATGTTGAAAGACTGCCTGATAAATTACAAAACGCAAGCAACCTTTCGGTTTTATTCGATGGAGCAATTGTACAGGTTCAGAAAAAAATAGAAGCCAATTATAAAATAGCAGTACCGCAATATTATAATGGCAAGACACAATTTTTGTTGCCTATTTGTTTAGAAGAACCTGAAAAGGTTGATGTTGTTTTAGCTGTAGAAAAAAAGAAAAACAGTTATGCCGGAAGAACCTGTCTAACTTTAGATATGGCATATAATAACGCAAGATTAATAGCTAAGCCGGAAACGCCTTGGCTTACAAACGGGGTGTAACATGTTACAAAAAATTTATCTTGAAAAAAATATAAGCCAACAACCGGCTATAGAACTTCTACAGTCGTT
>CAYJCI010000106.1:0-7009 GCA_964368595.1 uncultured Desulfovibrionaceae bacterium | reverse complement strand
ATTATGATTGACCTTGAGTACTCAACACTTAATTGACTCATAAATAAATACAATAAAATAACCAAATAACTTAAGGAAACCATCAGAAAAATATGCTTAATTTCGCGATGTGCTGGAGGCATTGGCATTTGGCAAGCACCAAATAAAACACTAAAAATTGGTGAAAAACATAAAATCAAGCTCATGCTTACATATAATGATAAAGTGACATCTCCAAAAATTGAGCGCAGAAAAACCACAAGCAATAACACTAATTGCATGGCAAGAGTATCACTCAGCAACATAAGTGCTTGAGCTGGGCGTAAGCCTAGGTATTTTGTGAACTTATTTTCCCACATTTAAAAAATTCCAATTTATTAATACGCTCTACAAATAAAAACTATAAAGCAAGCTTATATTAAACAATACTTACTTGTATATGATATACACTTAAAAACACTGGATGCAAGGATTTTTGTAAAATAGTAATCATTCTATATGTATAATTCGGTTTTTTTCGTAATTTTTAATATCCGTATTAGCAATAGCCTGCAACCTTTAATTTATTTTAATAAATATATTTTAATTTTAAATGATGCTAATTGCAAATTAAAACTTAACGTAGCTTAATTTAAGTTTTTTTTGCAATTTTATCCTCACCCCACGCTAATGCAGCATGCTTGCGTCATTGCGAGGATTTTGTTAGTCTAAAAAATTGGTTTTGAAACATACAACCAACCATTTAAGGAGTGAAGGATTTATGAAAAAGTTTCTACTTTGCAGCGTATTAGCTTTGCTTGTTGCCGGATTTGCATCAACAGCAATGGCTAAAACCTATGTTAACGGTATTGATGCCAACTATCCACCATTCGGTTATATGGATGAAAAAGGCCAGCCAGCTGGCTTTGACGTTGAATCAATGGACTGGATTGCTAAAAAAATGGGCTTTAAAGTTGAGCACAAACCCATTGCATGGGACGGTATTATCCCTGCCCTATTGGCACGCCAAATTGATATGATCTGTTCTGGCATGAGCATTAGTGAAAAACGTCGCCAAATGGTTGATTTTTCAAACCCTTACTGGACAGTTTCTCGTGTTTTCATCACAGCTAAAGACTCTGGCCTTACCCCAACTGCCGTTTTAACCAAGCCTATTAAGCTTGGCGTACAGCGCGGCACAACAGAAGCTGAAGCTATTCAATCTGAGCAAAAAGAAAAAGGCTATCCTTTTGAATTGCGTTTTTATGAATCTGCTCCACTAATTGTTGAAGATTTACTCAATGGCCGTATTGATGCTGGCTTTATGGACGCGCTACCTGCTGAAGATTCCATTGCTAAAGGCAAAGCAGTTAAAACAATTGGTACCCATGGTAAACCTGATGATTTTGGCGTTGCCATTCGTAAAGATGATAAAGACTTACGTGGTCTTATCGACGAAGGTTACAAATTGCTAATGGCTGACCCTTACTGGGATGAGCTAAAAGAAAAATATCTACGTAAAAAATAATATAACATAACCCCCTGTGAACACACTTTGCAGGGGGTATTTTCTCTATATGGATTCTTTAACTGTCATATATAATGCACTACCTTACATATTAGGTGGAAGCATAGTCACCATTGCCAACGTCTGCATTGCTCTAAGCATTGGCTTAGTTTTTGGCGTGCCCTTAGCAGTAGCTCAAGTGTACGGCAATAAAGCCATGCAAAATTTTGTAGCCATATATGTTTGGCTATTTCGTGGTATCCCTATTCTTGTTCTTTTATTTTTATTTTTTGGCCTCTTTGTTACCCTTGCCTTACCAGCAGAGCCTTTTGTCATAGCCTGCGTTGTACTTGGGTGCACAAGCACTGCCTACCAATCACAAATTTTCCGCGGAGCCATTCAATCAATATCTCAAGGTCAGCTTAAAGCCGCAAGGGCGCTTGGCATGACCGATGCGCAGGCAATCCGCCATATTATACTACCCCAAGCCATGCGGATGTCCATCCCTGGCTTTGCCAACGAATATTCAATTTTACTCAAAGATTCAGCTATTTGCTACGTACTTGGAACTCAAGAAATCATGGCAAGAGCTAATTTTGTAGCCTCAAGAACACATGAACATTTAGCACTATTTGCTACAGCGGGGCTTTTATATTTTGTCATTACTCTCATTGGTGTGCGTCTTTTGCGCATGCTTGAGCAAAAAATTTATATACCAGGCTATGCCATTAACTAAGGTTATTAAAGATTATGAGCACTATTGAACTTGATATTAAAGATTTATCTCTAAAACTTGGTGGCAAAGATATTTTACAAAAATGCTCTTTATCCATTAATCGAGGTGAATTAAAAGTCCTTATTGGCCCTTCTGGTGCAGGTAAAAGTACACTTTTGCAATGCATTAACAGCTTAATTCCACCAGATAGTGGTCAAATTTATTTAGAGGGCCAAGAGCTTAACATCAATAATAAAGATGAGCTTTGTGCCTTTCGTGCTCAAGTTGGGATGATTTTTCAAGATTTTAACTTGTTTGATCATTTAACTGCCGAGGAAAATGTTACAATTGCATTGTGCAAAGTTCGTAAGTTTTCTAAAAGCAAAGCCAAGGAGCGCGCTATTGCAGAGCTTACTAGAGTTGGCCTTGAAAAAAGGACTACCCTCTACCCTGCTCAACTTTCAGGCGGCCAAAAGCAAAGAGTTGCCATTGCAAGAGCCTTAGCAATGGATCCTAAAGTAATATTGCTTGATGAGCCAACTTCCGCACTTGACCCAGAACTTGTGGGAGAAGTTTTGTCTGTTATTCGTGACCTTGCACGTGGCGGCATGACTATGCTTATGGCCACACATCAAATGGACTTTGCTAGAGCCCTTGCCAATGAAATTTTGTTTATGGAAAAGGGCATAATTATTGAACGAGGCACACCAGATGAGCTCTTAGCAGAAGGTGCTAACACCCGCACTCAAGCCTTTTGCACCAAACTTTTAGATATGGACTCAAGCGAATAATGTTTGACGCAAACTTTCTATCTCAAGAACTCTTCCCAGCCTTAAATAAAGGCCTCATAGTTTCCATAGCTTTAATTGTTCCTTCATCAATCTTAGGCTTTGTTGGTGGCATGCTTGTCGGCATTCAAAGAGTTTATGGCAATTCAATAATTCGTAAGCTTGGCGATTGGTTCGTTGCTATCTTTAGGGGCGTGCCTTTGGCAGTGCAGTTAATGATGATTTATTATGCCCTACCTAAGCTAGGCTTGTATTTTGAACCGTATTTTGCAGCTCTTATTAGCTTTACGCTGTGCAGTGCTGCTTACCATTCTGAATATATTCGCGGAGCTTTATTTTCCATTCGTCAAGGGCAGATTAAAGCAGCACAAGCCCTTGGCATGACAACATTTCAAACTATAGCTTGGATTATTGTGCCTCAGGCTGCAAGGCGTGCTTTGCCTGGCTGCGGTAATGAAATAATCTATCTAATTAAATACTCTTCACTTGCTTATTTAGTTACTTGTATGGAGCTTATGGGTGAGGGTAAGGTTCTAGCATCTAACACCTTTAGGTTTACTGAGGTGTTTATTATGGTTGGAGCATATTACCTAGCCATGGTTACCATTGCAACTTGGATACTAAATAAGCTTGAAAAGCACTTCCACATTCCAGGTTTTGGTGCAAATTAATGCAACACGACGATATTTTTGCTAAATGGCAAAAATGTGTACCTGCTTTAAATCAAAATCATCATGAAGCTTTACTTTCACAAATTGCGCAATTGCGTAATGATGGCCTTTATATATATCCACCGCAACATCTTATTTTTAATGCACTTACACATTGCGAACCGCAAAATATTTCCGTAATAATTCTTGGGCAAGATCCTTACCACCAACCAAACCAAGCCCAAGGTTTAGCATTTTCTGTAAGTGAAAAGATTAAAACACCACCTTCACTTAGAAATATACTTAAAGAATTACATGAAGATGTGCATTCAAATCTCCATAATTCTGGGCAACCCTCGAATGACCTAACTTATTTAGCAAAACAAGGAGTTTTACTGTTAAACACGATACTTACAGTGGAGCATTCAAAACCGCTTTCCCATGAAAATTTGGGTTGGCAAGCTATTACTAAAAGTATTTTGCAGTATTTAGCAGATTTAGATAATCCCCTAGCTATTTTGTTATGGGGAAAGCCTGCCCAAGCCCATGCATCTTTATTTAATTCTCCACATCATCTTGTTTTACAAGCTCCACACCCTTCACCACTCTCTGCCTTTCGTGGTTTTTTTGGGTGTAAGCATTTTTCAAAAGCCAATAATTGGCTAGTTAAACATAAGTTAAACACTATCAATTGGTAAACACAACAATTGTAAACTGCTTTAATAACGACTAACTTTCTCCTTAGCTATCTATCAAGCTTTCAATTATCCTTTCTGCCTCTGTAAATTCATTTCAATTGAACGCTTTTCATGCGGAAAATTTTTCCACATCTTGTTAAAAACAAGTATCTACCTAGCTACCTAGAATTTCATCACTTTATTTCGAAATGTTTAACAATTCAACTTAACCCACTAATATTGCATAATTTATTTCATTTTGTGAATTTTTCTAGAAAAAATCCAATATTTTCAGGCATCAATATTGCAATTATCATTTCATTACTTTGCTGAAAAATTTTGTTTTATTCTTTAAATTCAAAATATTTTAGTTTTTTACAACTTAAAGGGGCGGTATTATGAAAATAAAATCTTATAAAAACACATTATTACGTTTTTTAGTTGCTAACTTGCTATTATGCAGTTTGCTACTCTCTGCTTGTGGTACCAAAAGCAAATATAGCGGTAAAAACCTTAATACTGGCCAAAAAGTTGCAAAAACTGCCCATACCCAAATTGGCAAGAAGTACGTTTTTGGTGGTGAATCACCGCAACGCGGATTTGATTGCTCAGGCTTAATTTGGTGGGCCTACGGTAAACATGGCATTTCAGTTCCTCGTGTAACAACCGACCAAGCCAAAACCGGACAGTCTGTACCATCAACTAGAGCTAAACCTGGTGATATTGTAGTGTTTAGAACTTCAAGTAGTGGTACAGGTTTACACACCGGCATTTATCTTGGTGCTGATAAATTTATACATAGCCCAAGAACCGGCGCACATATTCGTATTGAAAGCATCAAAAGCTCATACTGGAAGCCAAAATTAACAGCAGTTAGGCGAGTAGTGAATTAATTTAATAATACATCAGTTAATTAGCACCTGCACTTTGTAGGTGCTTTTTTGTTACCTACTCCACCTATTAGCCAATCAGAATGATTTGTAGTAAGTAATTTTAGTTTTCTTTTTCTTTAATCTTTATGAAATTTGGTTTTAAATAAGTCCAAATATTATATTGCGTAATTACGTTGCTAATTTAATTTTCAATTTTGTTAGCCACATTTGTCCCCATTTACTTGACTTTAACACGTGTTGCGGTATTGTTGATTCATCCAATAAGGAGAGTTTATGCCGCAACATAATCATTCAAAATCTTTGTTAAGCCTTGCCGATATTTCTAGGCATTTTAACCTTCCAGAATCGACTGCTAGATATTATTGCAAACGTTTTGCCGCTTACTTACCAATTCATGGAGAGGGTAGACGCAGACGCTATGGCGAGGAAAGCATTGAAATTATCGCAGCAGTTCTTGAACATATGAAAACAGGCAAAAATGCAAATGCTGTTGAAAAAGAATTATCTAAAATATATGCTAGAACTACTGATGTTTATGTACCTGTGGTTAAACAAAGCTCAGTTGCACCAAACAATGATGCACCAAATGATTTAATGGATGCAAGTTTTGCCATGAAACTTCTAGAACAACAAAGCAATGCCATGCAAAGCATTGCTCATTCTTTAAGCATCCTTGCAAACCAGCAAGAATATATTAATGAGCTAACCACTGCAGCAAAAGAAGCTACAGAAGAAAATATACAGTTACGCAATGAAGTTTCAACACTTAAAACTGTAATTCGCTCTGCAGAGGCAGTTCACCAAGATGATCTAGACCAAGTTCGCACTTGGATGAGCAGACTTGCAAAGTCATATAATGACAAAACACCACTTGATGCACAAGGTCCGCAAAGCGAAAATAATTCATAAATACTAGCTTTTACGAAACCGCAATTTCCGCAACAACCACAACGCAAAACATTAACAACAAAACCCATCTATAAAATGATGGGCTTTGTTGTTATGAAAAGCGTTCTTGCTATTTTGTATTATCTGCGCCGCTATGCGTATACATGATAAGCATCAAAGTGAGTACATTAAGAGGCGCAAAACTATATTGCAATTTAATGTGCTTCTTGCCTTTATTCATAGTTCATAGTCAAAAATTAACCCTTGCTAAATTTACATTCAGCAAGGGCAATTTTATATTTTACACGAAGTGCAGCTACTTCAAAGCTTATTTCTTTTCCAAAGCTAAATCAAAGGCCGATTTAAATAATTCAAGTGGCAAAGCACCTCTTACAACAATATCATTCACAAGAAAGTAGGGTGTTCCTTCAACATTTAATTGTTTGGCATCATCCAAATCTTCTTCCATAATTTCTTTAACTTTCTTGCTTTTTACATCTTTTGCCAATTGTTTAAGGTCTAGACCAAGTTCTTTAGCTTGCTCTTTGAGATATGCTTCGCCCTTTTCTAATAGCTGATCACGGCCTTCAAAGCATGCTGTGTACAGTTCCCAAGCCTTAACCTCGGATTGAAAACCCGCAGCAATTACATACTCTGAAGCTAATATTGAAGTAGGGCCATTGCTAAGTGGAGTATGCTTGAAAATTAAGCGTATTTTATTACCGTAGGTTTCCATTATTTTTTTCAAATTAGCTGCAGCTTGTGCGCAGTAGGGGCAGGTAAAATCTGAAAATTCAACCACAGTAATTGGTGCATTTTTAGGTCCAAGAATAGGGCGATTATCCAGCTTTACTTTCTTTTCAACTTCCATATCCTTACGCCATTGCGCAAGAAGGCTACGTTTGCGCCTTTTAGTTGAACCTTCCTGTGCAA
>CAYJCI010000105.1:0-7058 GCA_964368595.1 uncultured Desulfovibrionaceae bacterium | reverse complement strand
AACTGCCACAAAGAGCATTTCAATCTTATCACCATCAATGCCCATAAAAGCTAAAGGAGCTTTATTTTCATCAAAAGCGACAAATAATTTCGGTATATTTTTAAATGCGTCTGGCACATACTGTGCGATGTGTTCTATTTCACTGTTTGACAAAAAAGTATGCGTAGCCTTGACACTCCCCTTCCAAAGATGAAAAAGCTGCTCCAAAAGCACGTCATTGCGTTCAATAATCTCTTTTATTTGCATTATCTTTTTACTCCTATCTTAAAGCGGTATAAAGGCATCAAAACCCAAAGTAAAGTAATTCTCTCTTAAAGAAGAAATAATAGGATAATAAAAAAAGAGTTATCCGCAACAGCAGATAACTCTTTGAATTTTATGGTAGCAAGGAGAAGATTTGAACTTCCGACATCACGGGTATGAACCGTGCGCTCTGACCAACTGAGCTACCTTGCCATGGTTTGCCGTACAAAGCGGCGAAGGTGGTTTTAACTAAAAGAATGAAGATTGGCAAGTATTTTTTTTGCCTTTTGTAAATTTTTTAATATAGCATGAAGTAATACACTAATGGTGCAAGTATTAAACGATATATGGCAAACGGCACCAAAGTAACATGAGAAATCAAAGAAACAAAGACCTTTACAGCCAAAAGAGCGGCAATAAATGAGCCAACCATACCCACCGCAAAAAAGCCAAAATCATCAGCTGTAAATAAATGCCAGCTTTTTAAAACATCATAACCTGTGGCGGCAATCATAATTGGTACAGCCGCAATAAATGAATACTCTGCTGCTAATTGCCTTTTTGCCCCAAGTAACATTCCACCCATAATGGTTGCAGCTGAACGTGAAAATCCTGGCCATAGTGCTAAACATTGAAAGCAGCCAATGCCAAGCGCAAGCTTAACATTCATATCATCAAGAGTTAGATACTTTGCTTCATGCTTGCGTTTTTCCACAAAAATCATGCAAATTGCACCTACAACCAAGGCCATAAGCACAGTTTCTGGCGTAAAAAGGTATTTTTTGATAGTTGAGTGAGTTAAAAGCCCAAAGACACAAGCAGGAATTGACGTGATAATAAGCAAATATATTCCACGCATACCGGAAAACTGCATGGCAGGATTAGGGACTAAAAGCCCCCAAAAGCGCTTCCAATAAAGCACCACAACTGCTAAAATTGCTCCCAACTGGATGACAACATTAAACGTATCAGCCTTGGCACCTGTGAAGTCAAGCATGGTGCTAGCAAGGATTAGGTGCCCAGTGGATGACACTGGCAAAAACTCCGTTAAGCCTTCAACAATGCTTAAAATTATTGCAACAAAATAATTTTCCATACACTAAAAATTAATCTTCTTTCTCTTTACTAAAAAGACGCTTTAAGCTCTCGCTGTCGTTAGGGCTAAGGTTAAAACGCATCCCAGCTTCATCAATAATTGCGTGTATATCCCGCTCAGGATGTTCAACCAATGTTTCGGCCACATATGCAGCAGCACGCTTTAACAATTCGCTATGATTAATTAATTGTGACATATATTCTCCAAATTTAACTTATCATGCTACCGTTAGGCACAGGCGCAGTTACGCTAAGCAGCTCTAATTTACCATCTTTTTCAGCGGTGAGCACCATACCATGCGAAACAAGGCCACGAATTTTGCGCGGTGCCAAATTAGCAACAACACACACTTGCTTGCCTACCAATGTGGCAGGGTCAAAAAACTCAGCCAAGCCTGAAAGGATTTGCCTTGGCTCTTCTTCACCAAGGTCAATTTCAAAACGTAGCAATTTATCAGCATTAGGATGTTTTTCAGCAACTAAAATTGTACCAACTAGCATTTCAACTTTCTTAAAATCATCAAAATCTAGAGGTTTAGGTGCATTTGCATCTTCTGCCTTTTTTTCTTCTGCTTTAGCTTGCTTTTCAGGCTTTGCCGCTTCATTTTTAATTTTGTCAGCCTTTGCTTTATCAGCTTTATCAGCTTTTTGTGCCGGCTTTGCAGTTTCTATACGCGGGAAAGTATTGGAGGTTTCGGCAATTTGTGTACCAGGCTTCAAAACACCCCAAGCTGTGGCCTCAGCTAATAAATTATTAGTTGGCGGCACATCTTCATTTGCTGTTGTACCAAGCTGCGCAAGTAAAGCCACGGAAGTTTTTGGCATAATGGGCCAAATATACAAAGCAACTTTGTGCAAACTTTCAAGCAAGGTATACATAACTGCTGTTAAGCGCTCCATATTTCCTTGTTTTGCAAGGGCCCAAGGGGCCTCTGTGTCCACATATTTATTCAATGCACGCACAAATTCCCACAAGGCATCAATGGCTTGAGAAAATCTTGCCTGCTCAAACAGCTGAACAAAATTTTGCATAGCCTCAGTCCCGATGGATTTTACGGCAGCATCTTCTTCAAATTCACCAAGGCTTTGTGGAACAATACTATTAAAATATTTTGCGTTCATTGAAAGCACGCGGCTAAATAAATTACCAAAACTATTTGACAAATCAGCATTAACACGTGTGATTAAAGCTTCTTCACTAAATGATGCATCAGAACCAAAATTCATCTCACGTAATAGGAAGTAGCGGAAGGCATCAAGCCCAAATTGCTGACCTATTTGCAATGGATCAATAACATTTCCCAATGATTTTGACATTTTAGTATCACGCACCAACCAGTAACCATGTACATTTAAATGCTTGTAAAGTGGCATGCCTGCAGACTTTAGCATGGTTGGCCAAAAGATGGCATGCGGCTTTAATATGTCTTTTGCTACTAAATGTTGGCCAGGCCAATATTTTTTATATTCTTCACCATTTGGCATTCCCAATGCGCTAAGATAACTAAGCAATGCATCAAACCAAACATAGCAAACATAGTCTTTATCAAAAGGTAATTCGATGCCCCAAGTTAGGCGAGATTTTGGGCGAGAAATACAAAGATCATCAAGCACAGCCCCATCAAGCATGGACATAACTTCATTACGATAACGCTCAGGGCGAATAAATGTTGGATTTTGCTCAATATGTTCCTTTAACCAAGGAAGATATTTTGACATTTTGAAAAAGTAATTCTTCTCACTAATATATTCTGGCTTGGTTAGATGTTGAGGGCAAAAGCCATCTTCAAGCTCTTTTTCTGTATAAAAACGCTCACAACCATAACAATAATGCCCGCCAAACTCTCCATAATATATATCACCAGCATCATAAACTTTTTGCAAAAATTCTTGCACGCAGGCTTTATGTTCTGCATCAGATGTACGGACAAATTTATCATTACAAATATGCATGTCAGCCCACAATTGCCTAAATTGCGCACTAACATCATCAGTAAATGCTTGAGGCTCAAGCCCCGCTTTTTCAGCGGCTTGAACAATCTTATCACCATGTTCATCAGTTCCAGTTAGAAAAAGGCTGTCTTGCCCAATGCATTTGTGGAAGCGGGTAAACGCATCTCCCACAATGGTTGTATAGGCATGCCCAAGGTGCGGCTTGGCATTAACATAATAAATAGGGGTTGTTACAAAAAATGATGACACAAAAAACCTCAACTTTTACTTTTTTAAACTACACAACGCTTTTACAACAACTTGCAAAAGCTAAATCATAACTATTTATTTTTCTGTGGTGCAAGGCCAAATATTCCGCCGCCACTGGTGGCATCATCATCGTCAAGCACTTGTTTTAATTCTTTATTACTATTTTCATCTAGATCTATCTCATCATCAAGCAAGTCATCAATACTATCAGGATCCATGCTTACCACCATGAGCTCATCATAAACTGGCTTTGGCTTTTCCTCACCCTTGGCAATAATCTTGGTTTGCTTATAATGCTCAGGGCGGCTTGGTGATAAGTTTTCCCAATCTTCAAGAGTGAATTCAAGCTCCACATTTTCTTCATTTAATACTGAAACAGTATTGCGGAACATATTGCTGCGCAGTACCTTCATAACACCCTTTGAAGTTTGGTATTTTTTACCAAGCTTTGGGCATTGATCATGAAAATTATCGTAATTTTCTTGCTCATAACTTAAACAACACAGCAAACGACCGCATACACCAGATATTTTTGCTGGATTTAAGAATAAATTTTGCTCTTTAGCCATTCTAATGGTCACGGGAGCAAATTTACGCAAGTAACGACGGCAACAACAAACCATGCCACAATTACCCACGGCTCCAATCATTTGAGTTTCATGGCGTACGCCAATTTGACGTAGCTCAATTCTAGCACGATATTCGCGGACAAGATCTTTTACTAAATCGCGAAAATCAATACGGGCAGGTGCTGTAAAATAAAATATGACCTTACTACGGTCAAAAAACACTTCCACATCCACAAGCTTCATATCAAGCTTGCGCTCTGCAATACAATTTTTGCAAAAAACTAAGGCTTTTTTAGCAAGAGCCTCATTTTCCTTACCAGTTTTGCAATCATCTGCTGAGGCTTTGCGTGATATGGGAACGAGTGGACCTTGGGGGGCGTCTTCGTCGCATTGCGGCAAGGTTTCGCGCAAAAAGCAAACCCTGCCAAGGCCTTTGCCTTGTTCAGTTTCCACAATGACATCATCGCCAATGGCGAGCTCTATCTCTGCGGAAAAATAATATATTTGCCCATGCGGGTTAAAGCGAATTCCTGCTATCATTAATATTCCTTAAAATGGCAACTGGCGCCACATATTTTTAATGTATCAGCATACTTTACATTTAGAACGCCACAAGGTCAACAAAGATGTGCATATGCGGCATATTTCACACATTGCAAGCTTATTGCATTTTCTAAATTGCCTTTTGTTCTGAATTATCAGTATCATGAAATACCTTTAAATATGCACGGCGTTTTAGCTTTATATACTTGCTTTCCTCAATAGTCTGGAATATCCTTAAACAAATAAGAGCCCAAATTTTCAAATTAAGGCAATATAATCACTAAGGAGCCGAAATGTCATATATTAATCGTGAAGAAGCCCTTGAGCTTTTGCAACAAAACACCACTGAAGCCCATTTAATTCAACACGCTCTCGCTGCTGAGGCAGTTTTGCAAGGGCTAGCCAAGCACTTTAATGAGGATGAAAACCTTTGGGGATTAACTGGCCTTTTACATGATTTAGACTACTCCCAAACTGCAAATAGCCCTGAAAAACACGGCCTTATCTCCGCTGAAATGCTTGGCGATAAACTACCTCAAGATAGTGTCAATGCCATCAAGGCTCATAATGGAGAAATGAACGGCACAAGCCCAAGCACCAAGCTTGATTATGCTTTGCGTTGCGGTGAAACTGTTACAGGCTTAATAGTTACAGCGGCACTCGTTCGCCCAACTGGAATTACCGACATGGCAACAAAAAGTCTTAAAAAAAAGATGAAGGATAAAGCCTTTGCCGCAAGCGTTAACCGCGAAACTATTCGCGAATGTTCAAAGCTTGACTTAGAATTAGACCAGTTTTTACAAATTTCCATTGATGCCATGACTGCTCGTGCAGCAGAACTCAAAATCCCTACCGGAGCATAATATGTCAAAATGCACAAATAGCCCAATATCATTGGACATCTCTTGCCTTGGCCCTGCTAAGATTAAATCTACCCTACCCTATGACACATGGGAGGATGATAAAATAGTTAAGATATTTGTTGATTCAGAACTTTGTGAAGATATAAAAGACCCAACACTTATGGAGTTTGAATCGGCGGGGCCTAGGATGAATTTGTACTTTGACCCCACAAGGGCTAAGTGCGCCATCGTAACTTGTGGCGGCCTTTGCCCTGGCATTAATGATGTAATTCGCGCCATTGTTATGGAAGCTCACCACGCTTATAAAGTCCCTGGAATTTTGGGTTTTCGCTATGGACTTGAAGGCTTCATACCAGAATATGGGCATGAAGTTGTGGAGCTTAAGCCAGACATGGTAGCCGATAGCCATTTATTTGGTGGAACTTTGTTAGGAGCCTCACGCGGCCCGCAATCAGCTGAAGTTATTGTTGATACACTTGAGCGCATGAATATCAGTGCCCTTTTTGTTGTGGGTGGTGATGGAACTATGCTCGCCGCATCCAATATTAGTAAGGAAATTCAATCCCGCAATTTACGAATTTCTGTAATTGGAATACCTAAAACTATTGATAATGATATACATTTTGTGCCGCAATCCTTTGGTTTTGAAACTGCGGTTGATAAAGCAACAGAGGCCATACAATCGGCGCATACCGAGGCATGCTGCGCTCACAATGGTGTTGGCATTGTAAAGCTTATGGGGCGTGAATCAGGATTCATAGCAGCACTTGCCACTTTGGCTTTGAAGGAAGTGAACTTTGTTCTCATTCCGGAGGCACCATTTAGCTTGCATGGTGAAGGTGGCTTCCTGCCAGCGTTAAAAAAAAGAATTTTAGAAAGACAACACGCAGTTATAGTTGTAGCTGAAGGCGCTGGACAGCATCTTTTACCCAAATCGGCTGTGACCGATGCATCAGGCAACACCATCCTTGGCGACATTGCCACATATTTAAAAGACGAAATATCTTCGTATCTTAAGAAAGAAAATATAAAAGCTGTGTTAAAATTAATTGACCCAAGCTACATGATTCGCTCAGTCCCAGCCAACGCTACAGACCGTGTATATTGTGGATTACTTGGTCAATGCGCTGTACATGCTGCCATGGCTGGTCGCACCCATATGGTTGTAGCAAAAATTCAAAGCCGTTTCGTACACTTACCTCTTGATCTTGTAACGAAACAACGCCGCAGATTAAATATACAATCTGACTTGTGGCGTGCTGTGATGGAGTCCACAGGGCAAGGACGCTTAACAGCGAGTATGAAGGATAAGTAGTTAATAAATCATGAATCATGCACCACACATGCATCAAGTTAAGGCTTCGGCTGGATCAGGAAAAACCCATGATATTACAGGGCGTTTTCTTGAATATCTGTCAGGCCTAACGCTTAGTGAGCACAAAGCAAGCTGTGCCCTTAGGCATGATGCATCAAATGGTAATTGGGCAGATATATTAGCAATTACATTTACCAATGCTGCTGCCTCTGAGATGAAAGAAAGAGT
>CAYJCI010000104.1:0-7089 GCA_964368595.1 uncultured Desulfovibrionaceae bacterium | reverse complement strand
TTTTGATTAAAATATTATTATTTTAGTGGTTTTAACTGTTTTTCAGCGTCGACTATTTATATATTATTTGTTCAACCACTCGTTAATACAGTTGTATAATTCATCTGGGTCAATAGGCTTTGAAAGGTGGTTATTCATGCCATGTTTTAGGCTGATTTCTTTATCACCCTTCATGGCATGTGCAGACATGGCAATGATTGGTAAATCATTAAATCTAGTATCCTTGCGTATTTTTGTAGTGGCGGTCAGCCCGTCCATTATGGGCATTTGTATGTCCATAAGCACAAGGTCATAAGTGCTTTTATTTAGCATATCAATAGCTTCTTGACCATTATTTGCTATGTCGACCTGATGCCCTCTGGTATTAAGTAATTCTTTTGCAATGAGTTGATTTATTTCATTATCTTCCACTAGTAAGATTTTTCCAGTAGGCCAGGCATACTCATTACCAATAATGGTATCATCCACATTGGGGGTGACTGTTGTATCCACCGTCCCCTTGGAATTTATGCTTAAATCTATGGAAGTATCAAGGTCAAACACCGCGGTAAAACAGAATTTTGAACCTTTGCCTAGTTCACTTTCAACCCAAATTTTACCATCCATCATCTCTACAATGCGTTTTGAAATTACTAACCCAAGGCCAGTCCCGCCGTATTTTCTGGTAACGGATGTATCGGCTTGTCCAAAGGCTTTGAAGAGCCTACTGGTTTGTTCTTTATCTAGTCCAACTCCAGTATCACTTACATAAAATTTGCAATAAACCTTTTCATTTTCATAGTCTACATTCAAGCTTGCATTGGTAATAATGGAGCCAGATGAAGTAAATTTAATGGCATTGCCAATTAAGTTTAATAATACTTGCTTTAGGCGTAAAGGGTCACCAATCAGTCTTGTTTCAATGCAATTTGTATCAAATATTTGTCCATACAGGCCTTTTTCAGCAAATTTTGGAACAAAAAGAGTGTAGAGGTCTTCTTGAATTTCTGCCAAGGTGAAGGAGGTATTTTCAATCTCAAGCTTACCTGCCTCAATTTTTGAAAAATCAAGAATGTCATTAATAATACGTAGCAAGCTTTCAGCAGAGTGACGTATTTTATCAACATATTCTTTTTGTTGGCCTTGTATATTTGTTAAATTAAGTAGATGGATTAAGCCTAAAATACCATTCATGGGCGTGCGAATTTCGTGGCTCATATTGGCCAAAAATTCGCTTTTCACTTGTGTGCTTTTTTCAGCAGCATCACGCGCAATGGAGATTTTCCTATGGCTCTCAACAATTTCATTAAGCATGGCTTTTTGATAAGTTAAGTCATTTAAGTATGCTACGGCAAAATCTTGGCCGTGTATGCTAAGCTTTCTTAATGTTGTCTCTATGAAATATTTTTCATTATTTTTGGAGTGGTAGAGCTCTCCTTCAAAATAAGCATAACCATCTTCAAAAACTTGTGTAAATAAATTGTTAAATACATCGGCATAGCGTAAGTCACCTTCTCTAATGGATGGCATGGCTGACCTATAATTGTTGAAAAAGTCTTCCTTATCGTCATGCCCAAAAAAATTCAGAGTGGCTAAGTTGCAGTCAATTGGTTTGAAATCGGTATTCCACATGGTTATGGAATATGGGGCAGAGTCAAGAATATATTGCATGCGTTGTTCCGCTTGCTCAATTTTTTTGCTGCCTTCTTTAATTATTGTTAAATCAGTATAGTAGGCAATAATAAATTCTTCAGCATCCATTTTAACATGGGTTAAAATAATTTCAGCTGGTAAATCGCGCCCGTCAGGGTGGACGTGCATCCACTCAAAGCGAACATAACCCTCTGTGGCTGCTTGTGCTAGATATTCGGGCACCATTTCAGCTGATTTTCGTCCATTTGGTTGAAACTCTGGTGTAAGACTTTTAAAGTTTTCAATGTATTCTTTTTTGGAATTTAGGCCAAACATGCGCACAGAGCTTTCATTACAGTCAATTAACTCTCTATCCATGGACCAAATATCAACCCCAATGGGCAGATGTTTTAATAAAGTCTGTGTTCTTTTATAATGCCTTTGTAGGCGCTGCTCGTAATTTACTTCTAATACTTCAGTTGTATAGACAATGACGTAATTTATATTATTGATTCTTTGGCGCACGAATGATTTTTTAGTAGCAATAATTTGATCATTACTTAAATATGTCCAATCAAAAGTGCAAAAACCTTCTTTGAGTGTTTTTTTAATATATGCTCGTAGCGCAACAGAAGATATTTGACCATCTGGCTGCATGGGGGGGCAAAAATCAAAATAGGAGTTTAATAGTGCATCTTTTTCAGCACCAGTAAATTCAAAAGATTTGTCATTACAGTCAATAAGTTTAAAGTCTTCTGACCAAAGAAGTGCAAATAATGTGCTGGTATCATTAATTAATTTTTTAGCTTCAGCATGCACGTCATTTGCTAAATTTTGAGTTAAATCCATTCTTATCTTCTTTTTAATAATTAAAAAATTTATATCAGTTGAAATAAGAGGACAATTTATAATGTAGTTTAAGTAAATACAAGCAAAATAGTTATTTACTAAGCTTTACACTCTGTATGAAATCATGGATGGCCCGTGCACTTGATTGTATAATGTTTGTTCCATCTCACTCCTTGTGGTGATGGCTATGGCATTAGTTTCAAAAGCTCGTTCAGCATAGATTTGATTAGTAAACTCTCTTGCAAGGTCAACGGTATTGGTGGTCAGGCCCTGTGCTTCATCAACAACGGGGTTTTGCATAGGGGGAGGAGGGGGGACATGATTCGGATTTGCAATTTGAGTAGGTGTAGGATCCACTTGCAATTGTACATTGCTAGCTGCTCCTGCACCATAGTGATAATCCCAAGCATTAAAATTGCTTGTGCTGATATTTGCAATATTGTGCGCACTGGTTGCCATGCCGCCTGCAAAAGCATTCATGGCAGAAAGATTATCATACATAATGGGCTCATCACATTAGTAAAAACTTTATGTAACTTGACTAAACCGACTAATTATCTAAGTAAAATGTCATATTCTACTTAACTAGTAAGTGTGCTTAATTGGCTCATTACTATATATGTTTTGCCTTGGCAAGTGTAAATGAATATAAAATTTTCTTAAATAGTTTATGTATTACAATACACTGCGTGGCTTGCTGCCATCGGCTGGGCCGATTATTCCCTCATGCTCCAATTGCTCCATGAGCCTTGCAGCACGGTTAAAACCAATCTTAAAGCGACGCTGGATTAGTGATATTGATGCCTTGCCCTGATCGCGAACAAAGGTTCGCACATCATCATAAAGGGCATCTTGTTCATCATTAAAGCCGAGTGAGCCAGCATTTTCATTAGCACTATTGCCCCAGTCAGAGAAGTCAACCCTATAACTAGGTGGTAATTGGCTTTTCCAATGTTCAACCACAGCTTGCACTTCTTCATCTGGTACAAATGGACCATGCAAGCGCATAATGCGCCCACCACTAGGCTTAAAGAGCATGTCGCCCTTGCCTAGCAAATGTTCAGCACCCACTGTGTCTAAAATTGTTCTTGAATCATGCTTACTACTTACCTGAAAAGATATACGGCAAGGGAAGTTAGCCTTAATTAAGCCAGTGACTACGTCAACACTTGGGCGCTGCGTTGCAAGCACCATATGTATGCCAGCAGCGCGGGCAAGCTGGGCTAATCTAACAATGCTAGTCTCAACTTCACGAGCGGCAGTTAACATTAAATCTGCAAGTTCATCAATAATAATCACAAGATATGGCATATGCTCTAAGTCTGCCAAGTCTTGCGGTTTATCTGCCCCAAAAGCTGCGAGCTTTTGATTATATCCTAATATATTACGAACACCCAACTTAGCCATAGCAGCATAGCGGCTATCCATCTCATGCACTGCCCAGTCGAGAGCAGTTTTTGCGTGTTGCATCTCCGTAACTACAGGGTGGACTAAGTGCGGTAAATCAGCATAAACAGCCATCTCAATACGTTTTGGGTCAATGAGCAAAAGCTGCATATCTTCGGGATATGTGGTGTACAAGAGGCTTAGTAATATGGAATTTAGGCCAACACTTTTACCAGCACCAGTTGCACCAGCAACTAATAAATGTGGCATCTTAGAAAGGTCAGATACAAATGGATTACCAGCAATGTCCTTACCTAATGCCATGCCAAGCGGGCCTGCACCTTGAGTAAATTCAGTGGATTCTAATATTTCCCTGAAATTAACCATGCCTCTTTGTATGTTGGGAATTTCAATCCCCACAGTGTCAGAGCCAGGAATTGGTGCTTGAATGCGCACTGCATGGGCCTTTAACGCTAAGGCTAAATCATCATTAAGATTGGCGATACGGTTTACACGCACACCCGCGGCAGGGCGCACTTCATACATGGTAACCACAGGGCCAGGGGTTATGCGCACAAGCTCACCTTGAATACCAAAATCAGTCAAGCAAGCCATAAGCCTGCTGCCTCTTTCTTCCATTTCATCCTTAGCTGCAAGGGAGGCTGCTTCACCCATTTGTAGTAAATCAAGTGGAGGTAAGAGTGGCCTTCTTGGCTTAGCCTTTGGGGGGCTAGCTTTTGCTTTGGGCTTTTGCTCTTCTATAATTTCAACATCAGCAAGGCTAACTTCAGCTACGCCGTCATCTGATACTGAAATAATTGTGGCATTTTCTTGCTCGTTATCATTGTCATTTGAGTTGCTTTCTATATTATCAGCTTTATCTTGTGAGGCATCATAAGCATCAACATCAACATAAACTTCTGGCAGAGCTTTAGGTTGGCGTTTAGGGATTAGCCTTTGTCCAAGAGCAAGCAACTTTGGTAAAATATTTTTAGGCTGTAAGGATTCTTTGGCTTGGGCGCGGTGCTTAGCCATATGGATAAGCTTTTTTATCACATTTAGCCAAGATATACCAAAGGCCAATTGCGTTGCAAAAATAAACATAAAAAACCACATTAAGGCAGAGCCACTAGGGCTTAGCAATAGGGCAGCATTTTGATAGATGGATCGGCCAATCATGCCACCGCCTGCTACATCACCTAAATGTATGTCCCAAGCAGAGCCAACGCATAGTAGGCAAAGTGTTAATAAAAAATAACCAAGCCAACGCCACCACAGCAACTCATACACTTGCGATATACAAGCTGCACCAACAGCCCCAAATACCAAAGGCCAAACATAGGCGGCAATGCCAAAAACATCATTGAGAAAGCCAGAGATGTAAGCCCCTAATAATCCAGCATTATTTTGTATTTCAACGTCATGGCTAACCACATGGTTGATGCTTGGATCAGCAGAATTATGCGTGACCAAGCTTAAAAGTACTAATAATGCAAAAAATAATAAAAAGAGCCCAAAAAACTCACGGGCTAGCTTGCGGATATCCGTAAGCATACCCTCCTTGTGCTGATGGCACGGTTAATTTTGTTTATGGTATCCTTGGTGGAAGGGAAATTTTTGCAAAAATCCCTTCCCCAAGATTGCATCCCTGCTCAAAAAATAATTTTATAAATTAAATATTTAATCTAGGTTTAAGCAAGGTCTAAGACTCACGTCCCAAATACTCTTTACTACGGGTATCAACCTTTACTTTGTCACCTTCATTTACAAAAAGAGGAACTTGAATAATAAGCCCAGTTTCAAGTGTTGCAGGCTTTGTTACGTTACTTACTGTATCACCCTTGGCCCCTGGCTCAGTTGCAACAACTTGCAATACCAAGGACACAGGGATATCAATATCAAGTGGTTCACCTTTATATAAAAGCACGCGGCATTCTTGACCATCTTTCAAAAAGCCAGCCTTGCCACCTGTGGTTTCTTCCTTCATTTGCAATTGTTCATAGCTGGTCATATCCATAAAGATAAGCTCGTCACCTTCACGATATAAAAATTGCATATCTCTTGTTTCAAGGTCAGGGCGATTTACCTTTTCGCCTGAGCGGAAGGTGTTATCAACAACGCGACCATTTAGTATGTTACGCAATTTTGTGCGTATCATGGCGCCGCCCTTGCCTGGCTTAAAATGTTGAAAGTCAATTATTTCAAATGGGGTACCATCAACTTCAATTTTAAGGCCTTTTCTAAAATCAGTGGTTGAATACATAAAAACTCCTAACTATTTTGATATATGTTGCACCAAGGCTTGCACACCAAGGGCATAACTTGTAATTCCAAAACCTGCAATAACACCAATGACTTGAGAACCAATCATGCTTGTTTGGCGTATTTTTTCCTCACGGGCCAGCACATTGCTTATATGCACCTCAACACAAGGAATGCCAATCCAAGCAAGGCAATCTGCAAGAGCAAGGCTTGTATGAGTATAAGCACCAGCATTTAGTACAATCCCTGAAATATTTTCATCCCTTGCAAGCTCAAGCCTGTCAATCAATGCACCTTCGCTATTTGATTGAAAAAAGATGAGCTCCACAGGCTCTTGCACCATGTTTTTAACAAGAGTTGGCACTTCATCCATACCTTGCTTGCCATAAATTTGTGGCTCACGCAGGCCAAGTGCTTTTAAATTTGGACCATTTACAATAAGAATTTTCATAGATTGTGTACCATTTGCATTGTGATGAATATAGTTGTAATTAATACTTTCTGAGTCTGCAAATACACAGACATATTAATCTGATATTTCAAACGGAAAATATTTGCGTATTTCCGCGGTATTGTCAAGTCAAAGCCAATGAGAGGGCATATGCAATCAAGTTTAATTTTAGAAAATACAGCTTATACTTTTGATCAAATCAAAACCGCCACGGTGGAAAATGTTGCCCAAATTGCTTTGGCAGGGCGCTCTAATGTGGGCAAATCTTCCTTAGTTAATGCGCTGGCTGGCAGGAAGTCATTAGCTAAAACCAGTGCCACCCCTGGCAAAACCCGCTCATTGAATTTTTATTTGGTTAATCCATTTGGATTCTATCTTGTAGATTTGCCAGGCTATGGCTATGCTCGCTGTAGTAAGACTGAAAGGCAAAAATGGGGTCAATTAATGGAGAGTTATCTAACCTCCACTAAGGAGCTAAGGGCTCTTGCTGTTTTGCTTGATTCGCGTTTGCCACCACAAAAACTTGATGT
>CAYJCI010000103.1:0-7099 GCA_964368595.1 uncultured Desulfovibrionaceae bacterium | reverse complement strand
AATAAAAAACCAATAAAAAAGCCGCTGATGCGGCCTTTTTATTGGTTTTTCTTATCAACTTATTGATTATGCAATCAATTATTTAGCATAGCCTACGGCACGGCGTTCACGAATTACGGTCACGCGAATTTGGCCAGGGTAGGTCATATTTTTTTCAATTTTCTCAGCTATGTCTTTGCATAGTACGTAGGTTGTGTCATCGTCCACATTTTCGGAGTTAACCATGACGCGTATTTCTCTACCGGCTTGAATGGCGTAAGCTTTTGCAACTCCGTCAAAGGATGTGGCGATGCCTTCTAGATCTTCAAGTCTTTTAACGTAGTTTTCAAGTAGTTCTTTACGAGCGCCTGGTCTAGCACCTGAAAGTGAATCTGCGGCTTGCACAAGCACTGCAAGGGCTGTGGATGGGCGTTGATCTTCATGGTGTGCAGCGATTGCGTGGATTATATCCTTGCCTTCGTTGTATTTTTTGGCAATATCAGCGCCGATAAGTGCGTGGGGGCCTTCTATTTCGTGGTCCACGGCTTTACCTATATCGTGGAGCAGGCCAGCGCGCTTAGCTTTTTTAATATCCATGCCAAGTTCTGCTGCCATCATGCCGCAAAGTGCTGAAACTTCTAATGAGTGTTGCAGTACGTTTTGGGTAAATGAAGTACGGTAGCGCAGTTGCCCAAGTAGGCGAATAATTTCAGGATGAATACCATGAACACCAGCATCAAATGTTGCTTGCTCGCCAATTTCTCTAACTTGTACGTCTAGTTCTTGTTCACATTTTTGTACAATATCTTCAATGCGTGCAGGGTGGATTCTACCATCTTGAATAAGGCGTTCTAAGGCCATGCGTGCGATTTGGCGGCGCAAGGGGCTATAGGCTGAAAGAATAACTGTTTCTGGTGTATCATCAATAATTAAATCAACACCTGTTGCGGCTTCAAGAGCTCTGATATTGCGGCCTTCGCGTCCAATGATGCGGCCTTTCATATCTTCACTTGGTAGTGTAACGGCTGTAACAGTTTGCTCGCCAACATAGTCACCAGCATAGCGTTGGATTACATTACAAATTATTTCTTTTGCTTTACGGTCCGCGGTTTCTTTTGCTTCGGTTTCAATAACCCTAATCATGCGAGCGGCTTCGTGGCGAGTTCTTGCTTCAACCTCTTCAAATAGGCGAGCTTTTGCTTCGTCAGCGGTAAGGCCAGAAACTTCTTGTAGGCGAACTTCTTGTTCATTTATGCGAATGTTAAGGTATTCTTCAGATTCAGCAAGAGTACGTTCTTTTTTAGCTAAATCTTTTTCAATATTTAAGATTTCGCGTTCTCTAGTGGTTGCTTTTTCAAGCTTTTCTTCAAGGCGACCACCCATTTCATCAAGTTTGCGTTCACGTGTTTTAAGTTCGCGTTCGCGTTCTTTAAAGTCACCTTCAAGTTCGCGTTTTTGGTTAAAAAGGTCATCTTGACCTTGGAGCAGTATTTCTTTTTTTTGGGCTTGGGCTTCTTTTCTTGCTTCTTCAACAATGCGCTTGGCAAGTACATTTGCATCGCCAAGGCGTTTTGAAATAAGCGTTTTTTGCACAAGCATGCCTATAATTAGACACAAAAGTGCAACGCATCCCACAATGGCCCATGTCATCACATCCATTGTAACCTCCTATAAAAACGGGATTTAACCCGATAAACACCGGAACACATTCAACAATTAACTTAGCCTATGTTCCGTAGCATAATGTTGTCATGCAACTACTTTGCAAAAATAAAAAACAAATACACGCAATCCATGTTAGTTAAGCGCATAAAATCAAGCACTCCAAACTAACGCAAGTATGGTTTGTTATAAGGCTGCATGACATAATATGTCATTTCAAATTGTTATGGGGTATGCGGAATGAGTTGTGGATATAAAATATCCCCAGAAACGCCGTGAGCATAATGCAGTGCAGAACCTAGTTTCCTAGGGGGGCGCCTTGACTTCTGCGTTAGGCTTCCTCGCCTTTTAAAAAAGTGGGCGTGCACACGGCAGAAATTCTTAGCTCCCAATTTTTAGCTTGTAAGGTTAGCACCGATTAGGCTTCACAAACCCTCCAGGGAGTATTTACTCAATTATTGTCAAATCTTCTATTTTAGTAAGCAAGTCTGAAACACGTTCGTGAACGTCTACCATCTGCTTATTTGATTGCAATAAGTCATCCGCAAGCCCTAATACTAAAAAAGTCAACAGGAGCTCTTTACTGCTCCTTTCCCCTCGGGCTTTTAAGGTTTCAAAACGTTCTTCAACTAATTGTCTCGCGCTATCAATTCTATCTTCCCCAACGCCTGCTCGGAAAGAAATATCAAGACCTAAAAGGCTAAAATTATATTCTTGCATACTATTAAGCCCTACATTTGTTCAAGATCTTTTAGGCGTTCCAACAAAGCATCTACACGCTTTAAAACATCATCCTTGATCTGCTGTTCTTGTATTAAAGCTTCTTTAAGAAGCCTATTTTCTTCTTTAATTGAATCCAATTCCGCCTCATGAGTAGCTGCGCTTTGAAGCAAAATATTATACTCTTGCTTCACTTGCTCAGCCTCACGGATGAGGCGTAATACATGTTCTTCTAGCTGATTAAAGATTTCCATATCAGATTCTTATCATTTTAACTTGCAAATAGCAAGAAGTCTTTGTCAATTAAGTATTTTTTTTCACATTCTATCAAGGGCATAAAATAATTAATTTCAAACCTATTTCTTACGCAAGGGTAAGTTTTTTTGCTTACTGCGCGCAATGCCAAGCTCGGCACTTGGCACATCCTTGGTGATGACTGAACCAGCACCCACAAGAGCAGCATCCCCAACCTGTACGGGAGCTACTAATGCAGTATTGCTACCAATGAAGGCTTTTTTGCCAACTATGGTTTGATGTTTATTTTTACCGTCATAATTGCAAGTAATCGTACCAGCACCAATATTTGCGCCTTCCCCAATGCTTGCATCACCTATATAGCTCAAATGGCTGACTTTTGCGCCTTCTTCCAATGTGGATTTTTTAATTTCAACAAAATTACCAACCTTGCAGCTAGCCTTAAGAACAGCCTGCGGGCGCAAACGGGCATAGGGCCCAATTTGCACATCATTGCCAAGCGTTGCCTTCTCCACATGACTAAAGGACAAAACCTTGGCACCCTTAGCAATATGGCTATCAATAATCACGCAATTTGACTGTATGGAGGCACCACATTCTACATGACTTTTGCCGTAAATTTCGCATGGGCCAAAAATCTCTGCCCCAGGCTCAAGCACTACATCTGGCCCAATGCTTACCATGGCCTTACCATGTATAAGAACACCACTTTCAAGGGCTTTTTGAACAATATTTTTACGCAAATTTTCTTCTGACTCAACCAACTCCAAGGGCGAATTTACACCCAATAAATTTAAATTATTACCGCACTCCACACCAAGCACAGGCATGCCAGCCGCCACAAGCAAACCCACAAGGTCAGTAATATAATATTCTGCACTATTATTGGCACAAGTTATTTTAGGTAAATATTCTTTAGCAGTATTTAACTTAATGTAATATAAGCCAGAATTCACTTCACCACTTTCAGGCCCATGCAAATTAACGTCATAATCCTTTGCTTCAATGATGGCTTTTACCTTTCCATTTTCTCGAACTACACGCCCATAACTTCCTGCATTACCAACGTTTAACGTAGCAAATGCCAAATGAGCGTCCTTAGACTGCTGTAAAAAATCCTGTAAAATTTCTGCATCAATTAATGGAACATCGCCATTCACAACCACAACAGCATCATAGCCTGCGCTTAACAATTCAGGCAGCGCCACTTGCAAGGCATGGCCAGTGCCGCGTTGTTCTTCTTGTAAAATAAATTTTGTATCGGCTTGTGCAAAAATATCTTTTATCATTTCAGCCTTATGCCCAACCACTGTCCAGATATGTTTGGCAAAAAAGGGCTGTAATGCTGATATGACGTAGGCAAGCATGGGGCTGTGCAGCATTGTTTGCAAAACCTTTGGTTTGTCAGAATGCATGCGCGTGCCCTTGCCTGCGGCTAAGATTAGGGCGGCGGTTTTACTCATGTAAACTCCTATATTATTGAGAATTATATTTTAAAATTATAAAATTTCATAGCCTTCTTCTTTCACTAGCACCATGAATTCACGCCTTACTCCGCCCCATTCTGTATAATATAAACCTGGCTCAACCGTTATAACCATACCAGCCTGCAAAACTGTATGACAACGGGGGCTTAAACTGGGCGCTTCGTGAGTTTCAAGGCCAATACCATGCCCAAGTGAATGGGTAAAGAACTCAGCAACTCCCTCATCCACAAAAACATTATAAGCTTCTGCATAAATTTCTGAGCATTTTTTGCCGGGGGTAATGGCTGATAAAGCGGCTTCATGGGCTGTGCGCACCAATTGTTGCGTGAGCATAAAATCAACACTATTTTCATTACCCACCCAAAAAGTGCGGCTTTGGTCTGAACAATAGTTATCAAGCCTTGCACCAACGTCAATTAATATTGGGCAATTATCCGTAATAACTGTTTGGCCTGGCACATAATGCGGCAAGGCTGAATTAGGACCAACGGCTACAATATTTGAAAATGCTAACTCAGAAGCTCCATTTTCTCGGAAGAATTTTTCAATGCCCCAAGAAAGATCAGCTTCAGTGCGCCCTATGTGTAGCTCATTGTAAACCCATTCCATAAGACGGTGATTTAACACACAAGATTTTTTCAAACTAGCAATTTCATCAGCATCCTTTATAATCCTACTTGACTCAACCAAACCTTGAGCTGAGCTTAAAGCAAGGCCCAAGCCAAGCTCACGATAAAAATCCACGCTCAAGCTATTTTGTTCAATCCCAATACGTCCGCATACTTTTTCACGAATGAATTTACGCAATGCGCCAGCCGAATTACCACCATAAATAAAAATGTAATCTTCATCCCAAATTCGACTTGCGGCCCCCAGGTAGCGTGCGTCAGTGCATATCCAATCTTTACCGCTCTTGGTAAGCAAAAGATAACCCGAACTTTCATTAAATTGTGGGTCATGCAATTCAAATCCAGACAAATAAAATCTATTGGCAGCATGGCTGATTAATAGTGCGTCAAGACCATGCATGTGCATTTTTTCACGAATTTTATTTCGTCTTAATTCATATATGTCATTATTATTCATAACCAAACTCCTTCAGCGCATCATACATGCAGAAAGTAAATTTGCAAAGTGCCTCTTATTGCCTTGACCCTTTTAAAACTTACCTTTATAGTATATACTGTTAATATAAATTTTATTCAGGTGAGCAGTCTATGTCAAAGTCCAAAATTTCACAACTCAAAGTACTTGATTTAGTCCCCTTTGGGAATGAAAGCACAACAGGACGTAGCTTTTTTGCCCTTCGTCTTGAAAACCCCCAATGGGAATCATGGCGGCCTGGACAATTTGTCATGCTTAGGCCTCAATCCTTTGGCCTTGATATATCATGGGCTAGGCCTTTTGGTATCTGTCAAGTTAGCAAAGACCACTTGGTATGCTTTTTCCAAGTGGTAGGCAAGGGCACTGAGCGAATGTCTAAGCTCAAGCCAGATGATGTGGTAAACGTTTGGGGCCCACTTGGCAATAGTTTTGCTATGGAGCCAGAAACCCCAACCCTCATTTTAGCAGGCGGCATTGGCATCGTACCCTTTGTGGGCTATGTGCAAGAGCACCCAAAGCCCTGGAATGTTAGCATGTTATTTGGTCATAGGGGTGATAAAGGTTGCTTCCCCCTTGATAATATTAATGAGCGAATCACCGTTGACACTTTACAAGAAAGTTCATCAGGTGACCTTGAAAACTTTATCTTCACCATGCGTG
This sequence comes from uncultured Desulfovibrionaceae bacterium, assembly GCA_964368595.1. Lineage (GTDB taxonomy): Bacteria > Desulfobacterota > Desulfovibrionia > Desulfovibrionales > Desulfovibrionaceae > CAYJAD01. The sequence goes on along the minus strand of CAYJCI010000103.1, from coordinate 1,232 downwards.
AGCGCATGAAAGAATATGCCGACCAAGAGGGCCTTGTGCTAGCCTGTGGCCCACAACCATTTTTAAAGACAGTACAAAAATTTGCTGCTGAGCTTTCAGTTCGCACGCAGCTTTCTCTTGAATCTCGCATGGCATGCGGTGTTGGGGCCTGCCTTGGTTGTGTTTCCACAACCACAGACCAATGGCCTGTTAAAGACAAACAAAATTGGCCTGTGCAGGTTTGTAATCATGGGCCCATATTCTGGTCTGACCACATTATACTAGATTAATAGAGAGTTCTTTATGAATACTAGCATAACCCTACATGGCAAAAATCCCCTTACCTTAAAAAATCCTATTATTCCTGCATCAGGCACATTTGGATATGGAGTTGAATTTGCTTCATATGGTGACCTTGCAAACCTTGGTGGCCTTGTGGTTAAGGGGCTTTCATTAAAACCAAGAGCAGGTAATAAAACACCACGCATTGCCGAAACTCCAGCAGGCATGCTCAATGCTGTGGGGCTGCAAAATGATGGGGTGGAATCATTTGTTAAAGACAAGCTCCCTCGCCTTCCTTGGGATAAAACGGCCATTATTGCCAACATTTATGCCTCTGAGCCTGAAGAATTTGCAGCCCTTGCTGACATTCTTTGTGCTGAAGAAGGTATAGCCGCACTTGAAGTTAATATATCCTGCCCCAATGTAAAAGAGGGTGGCATACTTTTTGGGCAAGACCCACGCATGGCTGCTCTTGTAACTGAAGCTGTGCGCAAAGTTGCACGTGATAAATATTTAATTATTAAGCTTTCACCAAACGTTACTGACATTGCAAGCATTGCCCGTGCTGTAGAAGGTGCTGGTGCGGATGCTGTTTCTTGCATAAATACACTGGCTGGTATGGGCATTGACCTAGCCACCCGCAAACCACTTCTAGCTAATATTATTGGTGGATTATCTGGCCCTGCCATTAAGCCTGTGGCTTTGCGCTGTGTTTGGCAAGTGGCAAATGCTGTAAAAATACCAGTAATCGGCCTTGGCGGTATTACAAGCGCTGCTGATGTACTTGAATTTATTATAGCAGGAGCACATGCCGTGCAGGTGGGCACAGCAAACTTCATGCGACCAGATATTTGTTTTGACTTGGTGGAAGAAATTCCAAAACTTTGCGAAAAATATAATATTAAAAGCCTTGATGAATTACGCGGCTCTTTACAAACAGGCTAATTTAGTTAGTTGATGCTGAAAAATGC
>CAYJCI010000102.1:0-7144 GCA_964368595.1 uncultured Desulfovibrionaceae bacterium | reverse complement strand
TTTTTTCTGGCAATTTCATTAGAATATTTTGATTAAAATATTATTATTTTAGTAGTTTTAACTGTTTTCAGCGTCGACTAATTAATATTATTGTGCTACGGTTCCTGTAAAGTCGCCTTCAACACCTCCACCAGGTAGATCAGATTCCCACTCACCACTCACTGATTGACCAGGAACAATGCCAGTATCCCCTTCCATATTCCAAGTTCCACTCTCCATCAAAGCTCCTGACTCAAACAATGAACCTTGACCTGCAAGTTCAAAGTCATCACTATCAATCCTTCCTACGCCTCCAGTACCAATGAAATTCTGCGCATTAACTCCTGAAGTATCATCGTATGTGAGGTTACCACCAGTTATAGCGCCATTCAATAAATTAGCATTGAAAGAAAAAGAACCAGTTAGTCCCGTTCCGGTCAAAGAACCAGATACAGTAGCGTTTGAACTAGCCATACCCTCATTAAGGGTATTTAGATTATTTAATGATGACTGCATGGAACTTGCATCATTAGAAAGTAAATTAGGGTCATCTAACTCTCTTGGGTAAATGTAACTTGGCCCAACGGATGATACTCCCTGATCAATTGTACCTTGAATTACAAGATTATCGCGCTGAGTTTCTGACATGGGTGCTGGCTGTGAAAGAACTACACCATTTAAGCCAAATCCAGCAATTTGCCCCGGTGGAATTGCCAGTGAACCAACAACAACACTCTGATTATTCAATGTATTTTCAGTGGCAACATCAGTTCTACCATTGAGGGTGGATATGGCAAGGGTTGTACCACGAATACCCACGGTAGCCTCTGGCGTACGCACTGAAAAGCCATCTGGATTTTCCACAACAATATTACCTGTGACGACACGAGCAAAGCCCACGGCTAGGTTACTTTTAAAAACCTTATCTGCCTCGCTATAGTCCTCCATAATAAAGGTACTATTTGTTCCAACAGTTACGATGCTATCATCATTAAACATGAGCTGCACTTTACCATTGGCATCTGTGCGTATAACATCTTTTACAAAGAGGTCATCTTTTAAGGCAAGAGGTTTGCTCTTACCATTTTGCTCAACCATGACCTCTGAGCTAACAGCAATAACCTTGGCTATGCTACTTGCACTAGCTAGGCTTGGCAAAAGCATTAAGACTGATAACACAGCAAGCAGAATCAATTTTTTGCAATTATTCATACAGCTCTCCTCTCATTTTCAATAAGTAACTAATTTAATAATACATACCTGCAATACACATGTCAACTTAGCAAAATAAAGCCTCAAATTTTATAAAAGCACAAAACCCGCCATAAGTTTTCCTTATGACGGGTTTAATTAATATAATCATTTTTCACACTTACACAGCATGGGTCATGGCTTGATGGTAGCCCACCAATCTCTTATTTTCCTTGCGTGAGCGTAAAAGGTTTTGACGAATTTCTTCACGTTTTTCTTGTGCAAGTGAAGTTAACATCGTTTGCATGTCATGCACTTTATACAAACGCTCTTTGTATGCATTTTCATCACAACCTCTGCGGGCATCCCAAGCTTGAGAAAGAACCCACGATCTTTGCCCCGATAATTCTAAGGCACCGTCCACGTCGCCTTGCTCTAAGGCTAGTAACTCTTTAGCGCCTAATGCTAGGGCTTGATCAATATAATCTGCTGCTGATTGCATAAAATTTGCCTCCTCTCCTTAGGCATCCTTTTTAACAATTACACGAATTCTGCAGTTCGTCATGCAGCTTTTTATTATTGTTGCACTGCGTTGCGAATGTCTTCACGAAGAACTTGAATAGCCTTTTTCCAATTTTCGCAAACAGGTAAGAATTCATATTCTAATAAATCTGCTAATAAAATCCAGTCTTCATTTTCCAAAACTTCTGTCATTTCAACGAGCAAAGAACTTAGAGTTTCTGAGCTGTGAATGATTTCTTTGTTTTTGCTAAGACTAAATTCTGAGCGTAAAACATTAATCATACCCATGAAATCACGAGTAACGTCTAGCAAATCTTGGAAAAGTTCCAAGGCTTCTGCGTCGTCAGCTTGACGGAAAAGACGAGCAACTTCTTTTGAGCCATTACCCATCATTTGAGCCACTTTATACATTTCACGAGCAATGTTAATGGCCATTTCACCAACTGGCATGGAGCGAACTTCAACGCTTTCTATGGCTTCGCAACCAATGTCTTCTGCTTGGTGCGGATAAATTTCAGAAAATTGTTCTTTGTTTACAAAGATATCTGTAACTACACGATTTTCCATATTGGATTTTTCAAGTACGTTTACGAGTAGTTCTTCTAAGTTGCTAAAATTTGCAACCTGCATTTCTGTCTGACGACCATCAATAATAATCATAATTCCCTCCTAGAATTTTTAATCATGCGTCTTTTAGACGTTCCTTTTTTCACTTCCCACAGGAAAAATTTTCACAAATTTTGACCTACAGCAATTGTAAGCAAATTATGTGCCACTTTTTTCAATAGCCAAGTGCCACTGCATTAAAACTTGCCGCAATGGCTTTATAAAATTCAAAAACACTATTAAATCACTACCTTGCTCTTGCGAAAGAGTTGCCCATAAATGAGCAAGAGCTTTAAGATAATGGCAACCATCTAAAATTTTATGGAATTTATTACAGGTTGCGAGCAGGCGTTCACCATTTTGACTACTGGGCATTGCAAGCATTATTTCAATTTGCTTTTCTAAAAGTAATAAAAGCGCCGCCCCTTGTTGCATTGTGGTACCAACATTAAGGCTCAAAGTGGATGAAAGATAATTTGATGTATAGCTTGTAGCATTCATTTTATTGTCAAGAATTTGTCTGTAAAAATGCCTTTGCATCATAATCCACTGGCTACGCTCCTCAAGCTCATGCCCTGAAAGCCCTTTAAGCGAGGCAAAGCCGTCTGGCTCTTCAATACTTTGCCAAATTCTTGCTTCATCTTGTTCAAAACGAGGCCAAGCTTTATTTTGTAAATATTCATTTATTAGGTGAAACACCGTTTCTGGAGAAATACTTCGTAGACAACTTTGGTTGTTTTCGCCATAAATACAAGGCTTATTGAAAGCACATGGATGGCAAGGTAGGCTTGGTTCAAGGCAGCAACAGTCTGGCATATATGGCCCTGTATCCCAGGCTTGAGCTGTTGCTAAAAATATGGCCAATACAGGTATTTTTAACCCTGCCGCCAAGTGCATTGTACCAGTATCATTACTAATAAGTAATTTACAATGACTAAGCACACCAGCAAGGTGTGGTATGTCCGTTTCACCCATAACACTCATAAATGGATGAGGAAAATTTTTAGCTAGCTTGGCATAGGCTACTTCAAGCTCTTTTTCTGCTTTAGTGCCAAGCAATATGGGGCAAAGCCCATGCTCATGCCATAGTTTCTGCCCAAGGTTTGCAAAATGCTCCACAGCCCACTGGCGCTTGGCATCACTTGCGCCCAATTGCAAAGCCACAAAGCCTTTGCAATTATCTGGCATCTTGCTTTTGATAAGTTCAAGGCTTTCAGTTTGAATGATTTGGCTGGGAGTTTGTAAGCCCCAATATGTCGGTAAATCAGCAACCTTACAAACAGAGCGAAACATATCCACTAAATTAAAAGGGCAATTTAGACGCTCAACACTTGCACCCTGCAAGAATGTAGCCCACATATCACCACTTACGCCAAAACCATCATCATCAAGGCCAAAGCCAAGGATGGGGATAACGTCACCTTCTATTGAGGTAGCTATACGCTTTGCAAGCAAGCGGGCCCCAAGGCTTGAAGTTGTATTGATAACCATATGGACGGGAAACTTGGTTTCAATCTCTGCAACAACGTCTTCAACGCTACTTAGGGCCAATCGCCAATCTTCATCAAGGCCTTGTAAAAATTTTGCCCCAGACATGCCCACCACATGATCAACACCACGCAATAAGCTTGAGGCCGCATAAAAGTTTTGTAAACAAAGCAAACAAACTTTATGCCCTTGCGCTTTCAAACCCAAGATGGCGGGCTGCATCTGCAAAAGGTCGCCAAAGCGGGTAAGATTTATCACAAGAACATTCATACATTACACCATTATGCAAGTTTGTTTTCACTATCATTCAACATATTTAGAGCCAAATTCTTTTCCTCATTCATCCTATTACGCACAGCCTTTTGCACAGCTTCAGTGGATGAACCAAATTGCGTTGCTCTAATGTCATATACATTTTTAATCATGCGCTGGTCAAAATTTTCATCCTCAAGGCTACCAGCATTGGCGGTTGCCCTTGTAAATATGCGTGCTGCACCACTTGGGCCATGCTGCACGGCAGTACTCCAAAGTACCTCTTGCATGACTGAAGATATTTTCCCTTCATCCATGGATGTTTGCTTGGATATGGCGGCAAGCGCTGGTTTGTAGTGGCTTTCGTAAATAAATTTATCTTGCAAGGCTTCAAATCGATCAGGCTCATTAGCGGCAAGCTCACGCCAAGCCTCTGGCATGCCACCCTTGCGCCCACCAGTATTAGCAGGGCCAGCATCACGTAATTTATCTGCCATATCAGGTGCGGCAGAATCAAGGAAATTTAAGAACTTATCCATACTACCAACACGCGATGCAATTTGGTATTTACCATAGGATGTTCCACCCACACGATCATATCCAATGGCAGCTATACCATCTCTACCAGACTCAAACTTTGAAGAAAGCTTACCAAGTTCAGGGCCTTCTACGTCATGTTTAGGTGTGGTTTTTTGGGCAACAGCTTGAGTATTGATTTCTGTATTTGCCTTTGGCACTCTTGAATCAAGCATCATATTTCGCTGTGCGGCTTGTAATGCGCTTGATTTGATTGAATTTTCCATAGGCATCACTGGTGCTCTTAAACCAAAGCTACCAATGGCTGAACGTAGGTTACGCATGGTTACGTCATTACGAGCTACATCTAAAAGGCTATCACTACCCTTAATACTTTGACTTAATTGCTCAAAGGCCTGCATGCGTTTTTTATCCATGTCCACTTGGGATATGATATGAGCACGAGTTGCAACCTCTCTTGTGCTAGCATCACCCTTGGGTGCTGTTAGTAATTGATGAGTGGTGCCAACTTGCGAGTTATGACTATTCACGCCGGCTGTGAGCGGTTTTTGCTCAGCCAAAACCGCCGCAAAGGGTGACGGGTTATTCTTCACAGCAGCTTGCGGTGGCGGGCTCACAGCACGGCGTATTTGATTACCTTCGCTCGCATATCCAGCATTAAAATGGCTGGGTGTAGATGATGTTTGTACGGACATGGTATCCTCCTAAAAACTAATAACTAAAAAAATAGACTGCACTACGTTATAGCAAACATAGTGCCAATCATTATATTTTAGGGGGATAGGAGGTATTTGTCAGAACAATGACGTGGAGGAGAGTCCACAAAAAAAGCCTCCGTATGGAGGCTTTTAAGCATTCAATCTTTTAATCAAAACATTAAAAAGTATAGGCAAAGGTCACGTTAAGATTATAGGCATCACTTGCTTTAAATTGACCACCCCAAACGTCATTACTTTGGTCAAAGTTAAGCACAAGGTAGGCGGCTTCAATATACATATTTAAGTTTTCATATATTTCATAATTGGTGCTTAGGCCAAATTCCCATGCATTATCTCTAGTGGTAAGGTATTTGCCACCAACACTTGTAAAACCACTCCCCGCACCCCTACCCATATATTTAGTCATAGCTGTACTATTGGTACCGTTAAAGTAGTTAATACGAAAAGTGTGCTTTAAATCTTCCATAAAGCTCACGTCCTTAATACGCACCCCAAGCCCCCAAGTGCCAATAAGAGTTTGCCCAAGCACGCCCTCACGGGCAATGTAAGGGTTGCCGCTTAAGGCATAGTTGGAAAAGCCCACATGAGAATTAAGATTACCAAAGGATGGCATACGTTCAGAACCATTAAATGCGTCATCATCATCACCAGAGCTATACCAAGCATAAATGCCAGGTATGCCAAAGTCCATGGCATATTCAGCCAATAAGCTTACATAAAAACCTTCACGCTTAACTTGAAATTCCCTTACTGCAGTTGCTGCACCACTTGGGAAAAGTGGTAATGGCGTATTCACTGAGCCAAAGTCAGCATAGCCGTAATTTATGTCCCAAGCCACACGCAAGGGGTCAGTGGCAGTAATTTCACCAGTTAAGCCCACATTCCAAACATCACCATAGTCTTTTAAGCCTGCAGTATATTGAGAAAGAACACTGGTCATTGCTGAAATTCCGTGTATTGGTAATAACGCATTAAGTGCAACAATATGAGAATTGCCACCATTGAAACTAATAACCCTACTAGCGGTATTGGCGCCCTGTCGAAATGCATTGCGGCCCACAGAAGCATAGGTTAGCCAAGGGGTAATGGCAAAACCTTCATAACTCAAGGGCAACACAAGGCCAAACATATCTACATTATCAAGATAATTGCTTGGATCGGTGATGAGGTGAGCCAAAGGCGGACGACCTGCATTGCTAGTCCATTCATTGCGGTAGTTATCATTATATGGCCTAGCCCAAAAAGCTGTTAGGGATATATTGTCATTAAACTTATTGGATAGCACAATGCCTGCCACGTCATTATTAAAAACCATAGAACCTTCGGTAGTATAAGAAGGCAAGGCAATACCTTGAATACCCATACGCACCTTTAGCTCAGTATTAGGGATAACCCAATCAATATAGGCATGCTTTACTTCGATAATGGCTTGGTCAGCCCCAAGGGCTGCACCGTTAGCATTACTGCCCCATGTACTCTCACCCATTTCAAAAATCACAGTACCAGAAAGGCTTTCAGAAGCAATGGCCTCTAGTTGCAAGCGTATGCGTTGGTTTGCATTAAACTTATCAGTTCGACTATCACCATAGCCTGTGACACCAAAGCCATTCACAGAGCTTGCCCCAAGAAAACCCGCACCATAGTCAAAGCTCATAAACCATTCGCCCTTGGCCTTAAAATCAACGGCAAAAGCACCAGTTACACTGGAGAACACAAGACCAGCAGCCAGAAGTAGAGTTGTAAATTTTTTCATAATTTTCCCATTTATTAAAGTATGCATTACTGCGAGGGTTTTAATGCCTTAAAAGACAGGATTAATCAAGTTTTTTTACCATACGCAACACAAGCTC
>CAYJCI010000101.1:0-7375 GCA_964368595.1 uncultured Desulfovibrionaceae bacterium | reverse complement strand
AAAAAAGGGCGTAAACATTTACGCCCTTTTTTAATAGTAATCTTAATACTTAACTTCAAAGCTCATTTCAGCTATTTCTTCCAAACTATAGTCATATTTTGCCTGCATGCAATTGGAAAAATATTTATTTTCACCTGGGTTTGCAGGGTCGATGGTTTGATTAAACATGCTTTGAGATTGTTGATAACAGTCTTGCTGAGCAGTTTCAAGGCTAACTGTAGGTTTTTTTCCAGACTCCTTGCTAGCACAAGCAGAAAGCAAGAAAGTCAAACTAAGAACCATCAAGAGTATGTGAATTTTTGGCATATTCTCTCCTTTTATCTTTATAAAAGCTCTATTACTCTATTCCGGCAATAACTTTATTTCGCCCTGTTGATTTGGCTCTATACAAGCATTGGTCGGCAATATGCAATGGATAAGCCGCATCATGTACCTCTGTACCTGAGTATATACCCATACTCACGGTAAGATACAGCTTTTCGTCACCAAGAATAAATGGTGTTTTTTCTAAATGCTTTCGCACTCGCTCAGCACCTGCAACTGCTTTTTCCATATTAGTTGAAGGCATGATTATGGTAAATTCTTCACCACCCCAACGGAAAATGCGGTCAGCATTACGAATTTGTGTTTCAACTTCGTTAGCAATGTGGCGCAGGACATCATCCCCCACAGAGTGACCATAAGTATCATTAACCCTTTTGAAATGGTCAATATCAAGTATTGCTAATGAATATTGGATTTTACTACGTTCAGTTCTTGCCATAGTCCATTTCAAGCTACGGTCAAAATCGCGCCTGTTGCCAAGGCCTGTCAAAGCATCAGTTAGGGATGATTGTTCAATATTATAAGCTGCTGCATGCAGCGCAAAGTTAGTTTTAAAACGTGCATATTCAAGAAACCACACAAAACTAAAGGAAGATAAGGTAACAAGCAAAATTCTAATTTCTAATTCTGAGGTCAACTGCACTGCCCTATATTCCCCAAGTGGGGTAAAGAAAAGTATCAGCATGATGGCATATAAGCATGCGAATGTAATGGCACTATAACGCAGGCCCATGCATAAAACAATGGTGCAAGGTGTTACAACCACCCAAACCATAGCACTACCATCCTTAGGCCCGTCAAAAATCAAAAGATACACAGATAAAGCAGCTAAGGTAAAACCTAAAACTAATTGGGATACAACAGGGTTACGCCTTTTATCACGCAACCAAGCAAGAGCAAATACACATGAAGCCAGCATTCCTACAATGAGATATTTAAGGTTATAATGGTCTTCAAAATAATCTACAACCATGCTAAACATAACAAAAACAATCATAAAAATTCCTAACGCATACGCAGAAATTCTATTCATGGTCGAGATATATATTGATTTTGCCTCATGGCTTACGCTTTCATCGGCAACGAGGGAAGAAGGCAAAACAGCATTTAAATTACCAATATCATTAACACTTGGAATATCGTGCTCATGCTCTGATAATATTTCGCTCTTACCGTGTAAAGGCATTTCCTTTTCTGTGGAAGAAACTTGCTGCATACTCACCTATAAAAAATACAATTTAACTAAGTAAAAATATATGATTTGTACAATATTGTCAATATAGCTAATAAAAAGTATATTTTATTAATTATTTATAAAACCCACATAATAACAATGGAATAATTATTTTGTTTTATTATTTTCTCTATATTTATCTAATTCACTAATGGGAATATGCGTATTATAGCCAGTAATCGTCCCTATGGCTACAAGCGTTCCCAGTGCATCAAGAATGCGTATATTATAAATACCAAGAGTACGCCCAAAACGCACTTGCTTTGCCTCACCACGCAAAGGTCCAACCCTACCCGGCTCTAAAAAAGAAATATTAGCCTGAGCACTTACAAAAAATATGCCGCTAGCATGCGCTGCGGCGGCAAAAGCCATATCTGCTAAAGAAAAGATGGCTCCACCATGAGCATTACCCATGCCATTACGATGTGTATCAGTTAAGGGCATGATGGCAACTGCACAATCTGAACCTACTTCTGTAATTTCAATACCAAGACGCGTGGCAAATGAATCACTATTATGGAAATATTCATTAATGCTTTCAGCATCAATAACCGTTTTTTCAACTAACTTCATAAATCCTCACATTAAATGTTACACTATTCAGGTTGATATGCTTTGTATGGGATACTAATGGAGATTTTATCTTCATTTATAACATAGGGCAAGCCATCAAAAAAAGATTTGTTATTTAATGCATTTAATGCAATAGCAGAAATAGACATTGCCATTGCATCAGCATCTTGAATAATTGTTCCATGCATAGTTCCTTTAGAAATAGCATCCTTAGCCCTACCTATGCCATCAATTCCAACAACTGGTATAAACTTATCCCCACCTTCTAAGTTAAAACCGTAATCTTGCAAAGATTTTATGGCACCAAGGGCCATGCCATCATTATTAGAAATGATAAAATCAACTTCATCTCCATGTAGACCAAATGCGGCCTTGGTTGCAGCATAGGCACAATCCTCATCCCAATCGCAAATGATGGTGTCGCCAAGTTGCTGCATATTTACACCCATGCGCCTAGCTTGCAAAACGCTTTGCCTGCTCCTTGCCAAGGCTTCAGGGTTATCAATATTACCTTGAATCACAAAAAAATTACATATTCCATCGTTATTTCTATCAAACTGAGGATTATTATGCCAAAGATCCGCAACTATATCGCCTTGCAGTACACCTGATTGATTTGCCTCAGACCCAACATAAACAGCCAATGGGCATTCTTTCAATATATTAAAATCAGGCTGTTTATTGAAAAAAATTATAGGAATATTCGCATTTTTAGCAATATTTAATATATTTTGACCAAATTTTACATCCACAAGGTTTACCAATAAAGCACTAGCACCATTGGCAACAAATTGAGAAATCTGATTGGCTTGAGTAGATTGACTTTGCTTAGCATCAAAGACGCTAAGCTCAGCCTTTCCTGCAAGGTTTTTTTGTACGGCTTTTGCAACTAAATTTATGTATAAATCATCATACCTAAAAACAAAAAGCCCTATTTTTAAATCCTTACTTGCTGCATGAGCTTGCGGCATAACAATAAACATGCATAAAACAACGGCAAAAATTATTTTCGTAACTACTCGTAAAAGCATACTATCTCCAAAATCGTCTAGACAACAATATTTTCAGACCGAATGGCAGTGCCCCAAAACACAAGAACATTATATAATTCTTCAATATTGATGGGCTTTGTAATATGGTCATTCATACCTGCTTGAATGCTTTTTTCCCTATCCCCACTCATGGCATGAGCGGTCATGGCTATGATTGGTACAGTTTGTGACAATTCTTTAGCACTTTTACGAATTTCGCCAGCAGCGGTTAATCCATCCATAACGGGCATTTGAATATCCATAATTATAAGATCAAATTCGCCTTCATTCCACATAGTGACAGCTTCTAAGCCATTATTAGCTAAACTTACATTCACACCCATGTTGCCTAATATTTCTGTGGCAATAATCTGATTTATTTCATTATCTTCCACGAGCAATACTTTCAAATCTGGTAGTGAGTATTCCACATTGTGGTTAACTTCCTTTTGCTCAAGGTCAGACTCAAACCCCTCTGCTAAACTTAGAGTAAAGGAGAATGTACTACCTTCATTGGGTGCACTAGTAACCCAAATTTCCCCACCAAGTAGCTGAGTCAGGCTTTTACAAATGGCAAGGCCTAGGCCAGTGCCGCCATAACGGCGTGTTGTTGTGCCATCTGCTTGTGAAAATGAGTCAAAAATCTTTGCTTGCGCGTCCTCAGTCATTCCTATGCCGCTATCTTTTACGGCCACAAGCAACATTATATTCTCCCGCTCTCTACTAGATATGGATATGTGCATATGTACTTCACCAACAGCGGTAAATTTAATAGCATTGGAGCAAAGATTAATACAAATCTGCGAAAAACGTAAAGGATCACTAAAAACAATATCTGGCACATCATCTGCTACGGTAAACCTTAGCCTTATGCCCTTTTCCTCACACTTTGGCTCAAGCATATCCCTCATGGAGGAAATGACCCCAGAAATACGGAAGGTCACGCTATTAATATCCATTTTTTCGGCTTCAATCTTTGAAAAGTCCAAAATATCATTAATTACACCAAGTAAGGTTTTGGCGGCAGTATCAATACGACGCAAATAGTCCATTTGCTTTTCATCTGGATTTGCCTGCATAGCAAGGAATGTCATGCCAATAATACCATTCATGGGCGTGCGAATTTCATGGCTCATGCAGGCCAAAAAATCACTCTTAGCCTTGGTGGCAGATTCAGATGTTAAAACCATTTCTTTTAGTGTTAGCACCATTTTATCTAAGCTTTTTGCCAAAACTCCAAGCTCGTCCTTACGGGTATTGTCAATATTTACATCATCCCTACCCTCAGCCACGGCCTTAGCAAATTTACTTAAATGTGAAATATCACTAGTTACGGGCTTTGTTATGTAATACACGCAAAGCATGATTACAAATAAAGCCGCAATATTAATAGCTAATACTGTAAAAAACAAAATTCTTGCTGGTGTTTTTAAATAATTTTCACTAGCAATGGTTAGGGAGTAAATATCCGTTTGCGGAACTTTGTAATAACCTAAAAGATAGTCCTTACCCTCAACAGATACCTCAAGCACACCAACGCTTTTACCTTTTAGCTGCTCAACCCATGGGCCCAAGGCTAGGTCTACGTCTTCATCCCTAGTAATTTCAATAATTGCTGCATTATCAAAGGCAAATACAATATGATCCATTGCATCATGCTGAACTTCTCGCATTGCTGTTGCTACAATTCTTTCAACATTCAATGAGCTTACTAAGTATCCACCATATCCATTATAAACAACCTCTAAAAAAATAGGAATTATTGACATGCCTCTGCTGATTATATGCTCAGTTGAGCCAAGGCTAAAGCCGTGCTTTTGCTTGGCAGCATCAAACATTTCTTTGGCTTGACCTGATTTAAAATCCTTAACTAAGGGAGTTGTACCAACGAGATATTCACCATTATCATTAATTAAATAAAACGAATTATAATAACCATATGCTAACAACACCCTTTCAAATAGTATGGTTAGCTCATAGTCTAAGGCGGCATTTTTCCGATTAACATCTATAGCTTGTAAAACATTGGGCATAGAGGCAACCATAACCATATCGCGCCCTGCTTGGCGGATTTTGGTGGCAACACCTTCGCCCACATCTTGAGCGGCAGCCTCCAAATGGCTACTTTCAACTAATTTTGCAACATAGGAAAAGCCATAGAGCGTAAATGAGATGGACATGGCAAAGGTTATTGCAACGATAATTACAATAGATAGCGGTAACTTCTTCTTAAGGCTCAGTGCAGAATAAGAAAATTGTTTCATAGGACTACTCAATGTTAAAAATCTTAAAAACAATACCCACTACTTTAGTCCAAAATAAAACTATTAATTTTAAAAAGCAATAAAAATAAATATTTAATAATTTTTTTCTATTAATTCAAAGACTTTTATTCATTTTTTTTAATACACCTTAATAAGAAAGCATAAAAAAAGCCCCCATGTTTTTCAACAAGGGGGCTTAATAATTAACATTAATACTTACTGTGTTTTGTGATCGTCAGTAAGATTTTTACGTAAGGACATATAAAGTGGTGTAGCACTACTACGCCCACTAAATATTTCATCAGCAGTGGCAGCAAGGGCATGTGGTAAAACATCATCAACATGCTCTACATATACAATTTCAAGATCTTGAAGCACTTCATCTGGTACTTCTTTCAAGTCCTTTTCATTATCAATTGGTATTAAAACCTTTACCAATCCAGAGCGTCGTGCTGCAAGCAGCTTTTCACGCAGCCCCCCAATGGGTAGAACTCGTCCCCGCAAAGATATTTCCCCAGTCATGCCTACATCATTGCGCACAGGAATGCCAAGTAAGGCAGAGGTAATTGAGGTTGCAAGGGTAATACCAGCTGAAGGACCGTCTTTTGGTGTGGCACCAGAAGGCACGTGTACGTGAATGTCCACCTTACGATGAAAGCGCGAACTCAAGCCCAAAACATCAGCTCTTGAACGCACATAGGTTAATGCAGCACGGGCAGATTCAGTCATAACATCACCTAACTGGCCTGTGGTTGATACACTACCACTACCAGGCATAAGGCTAGTTTCAACCATAAGAATTTCACCACCACGTTGATTATACGCAAGGCCTGTACATACGCCTACTTGCGGCTCTTTTTCACGCTCATCAAGGCGATATTTCTTAACACCCAAGAAGTCACCAAGGTCATCAGAATCAATAGTGATGCTTAGGTCCATATTATCTTCTTCTACCAATTTAATGGCAGTCTTACGACAAAGGGCTGCAATTTCACGCTCAAGGTTACGAACCCCCGCTTCACGGGTATAATTGCGAATAACTTGAATAATTGCATCATCAGTTAAAGTAAGATTTTCCTCTTTTAAGCCATGCTCTTTAATCTGCTTAGGCAAAAGGAATTGGCGAGAAATTCTACTTTTTTCAGTTTCTAAATAACTATTAAGTTCAATAATTTCCATACGATCTTGCAAAGGAACTGGTATGGAATGTAATGAGTTTGCAGTAGTTATAAAAAAGATTTTAGATAAATCATAATCCAAATCTAAATAGTGATCCATGAAAGTATTATTTTGCTCTGGGTCTAAAACTTCAAGCAAGGCAGCCGCAGGATCACCACGAAAATCTGCACTCATCTTATCAATTTCATCTAGGCAAAACAGAGGATTATTTGTTTTAACTCTCTTTAATGATTGCAAAATCTTACCAGGCAATGCGCCAACATAGGTACGCCTGTGCCCACGAATTTCAGCCTCATCACGCACGCCACCAAGGGATAGACGAATAAAGTCACGCCCAGTTGCCGCGGCCACTGATTTTGCAAGTGAGGTTTTACCAACACCTGGAGGGCCCACAAGACAAAGAATGGGGCCTTTTAAGCCACCAGAAAGTTTTTGCACTGCTAAATATTCTAATATGCGCTCTTTTGGTTTTTCAAGGCCATAGTGGTCATCATCAAGGATTTCACGGGCTTTTTGAATGTCCATGTCAATTTCTTTTAAGGTATTCCATGGTAAATCCATTACCCAATCAACATAGTTTCTAAGCACAGTATATTCTGCAGAGGAGGATGACATACCACGCAATTTACGAACTTCACGTAGGGCCCTTTCTCTGGCCTCTTCTGGCATGTCACGCTCTTTGAATTTTTGTTCCATTTCAGCCATTTCAGCTTGCGGGTCATCTTCACGGCCCATTTCTTTATTAATGGCTTTTATTTGTTCATTTAAAT
>CAYJCI010000100.1:0-7426 GCA_964368595.1 uncultured Desulfovibrionaceae bacterium | reverse complement strand
TGTTGAATGGGGAGTTGGGCTAAATTGGGGTCTTGCCCATTAGTGTAAGTTAGTCGACGCTGAAAAACAGCTAAAACCATTAAAATAATAACTTTTTTAATCAAAACATTCTAATAAAATTGCTAGAAAAAAGGCTTTTTATAAGGTGGAGCAAGAAAGCTAACCTTATAAAAAGCCTTTTTTATTTAACCCCTCACAAGGGAATTTTATTAAATAATACTCACATCTTCACTCAAAAAGAAATGCTACTTAAAAACTACTCTGTGGATGCTAAATCTACTTCACGGGCTGCCTGCAGTGCAAATGCAGCAAGCACAGGCCCAGCAACTATACCCACAGGCCCAAAGGCCACAAGACCACATAGTATGGAGATTAGAACCACTGCAAATGAGGCATTAAGCCCACCACGTAAAAATAGAGGTCTTAATAAATTATCTGCCCCCACAACCACAAGCAAGCACCAAACCATAAGGCCTATGGACGTTCCTTTTGATACGGCAAACCAAATATATATACAGGCAGGAACCCAGACAATACCTGTGCCCACAAGGGGTATCGGGGCAACAAGTGCCGCCACAAGGCCCCAAAATGCAGCGCCTGGTAATGTAGCCACAAAAAAGCCTATGGCACATAAAAGACCCTGTATGCCTGCAACTAAGAGTACACCCCAAAGCACCGCCCTAATGGCTTGGCGAATGGCGATAACAAAGCGAGATAAAACCTCATCAGGAAAACGAGTTACTTTACCTGCAAATACAAATAATTGAGGGCCATAAACTATGCCAATCAAGCTTAGTGATACAAGTATAAATAAACGCACAATAAAGCCCATGGTACTACCAGCAATGCCAAGCCCCCTGCTTACAAGCCCTTGTAAGAATGAAGCTAAAAAGCTCGTAAGCTCTTGAGTAATTTGGGTAATACCGCCTTCCATGCCTGGTATATCTCTAATCCATGAATCTATACTATCCACAAAAGCCTGCATCTCAGGCCCATATATCCAACCTGATTTTTGCAAATCATTCAACAAGCTTAAGCCATGAACAGCTTGAGGTGTTACCATAAGCACCACCACGGCAATGGGTAACACCACACCAATGGTTAAACCAAAACCCATAAGAACGGTGGCTACTGACGCCTTCCATCTGGCTAGCATGCGTGTATATAAGGGGCGTAAAAAACAGGCAAAACAAGCGGCCAAAAAGGTTTCAGCAGGGAAAGGCCATAAAAGCAAGCTCCAGCTAGCTAGTACTAAAAATGCGTATACTCTATGCAATGAATTCTCCATAAGAACAATTAGACATTTTGGTGTAGGTAATAAATACCCATACAAGCTCTATATATAATGTAATTTTTTTGACATTATTGACAAAACCGCCCCAACATAATGGGCGTGAACGCTAAGCATACACAGATATCACCTTTTTGGCAAAAAAAATCGCTTTGCTAAATCTTAAAAATGTCTAGACTTTTTTAAGAAAGAAAACTTTATTCAACTCCTATGAAATCACTCTGGCACTTATCTTGCTTTATAAGAGTCAGAACGAAAACACACGGAAAAAATATCCACATAGGAGGCACCGTGAAAGACAACACCAACGCTATAGACACAATGCTCTGCCTACAAAAAGCAGATATGCCCACAAGCACCCGTAGTATTGACCTTAATACATGGTATCTTGACGAGCAAAGCAACATGCCAAACCATTCATATAGTGAAGAGAGTGATGAACAAGCATTGACCACAATAAACCAATGCATAAGATTTTTTGGCCACTCTGCCACTAAGGAATTGGAAGGGCACTTGGAACTTTTGCAAGAAGAATTTCTTGCCCACCTAGAAGAGCTGTTACAAAATAATGAAATAAATATTCAAGAAAAACTAACCATTAGCCTGTCTTCTGATAATCAGCTTATTTTACAATGCCAAGAGCAAGAAGAGGCAATTTTAGCAGCACTTGGAACTGATGATCCACTGCTTAAACATTTACAAGCATTACGCAAGGTGGCTCTCATAAGCCGCGGGCTGGATTATATTTTATCCGTGCAGCATGGTGACGGCAATACAATTATACCCCAATATAATGTTTGTACAAAGGGTGCGTTATCACACTTCTATCTGAAATAACAAAAAATTAGCGTTTGGTGCATAAAATCTTAAACATAGGGCGATTAAAATTCGCCCTTTTTTTGCTTTAAAACACGTTTACATTTCAAAATAAACATTGTAGCGTGAATGCATGAAATGTACGAGCTACAAGGATTTACGAGCTTGTACTACCAATTGGAGTTTTTATGAGATACGGTTTTATTATGATTTTTATGGCCTTATTTTTTACATGTTCAGCAATTACAGCTGAATCGGCTACAAAAAAAGGCGGTCTTGGCCGGATTGACCTCAACCAAGATGGACAAATTGACCTTCAAGAATTCCAGCAAAGCTCACGAAGCCAATCTAAAAAATCTTTCGCTCAAGCTGACACTAATAATGATGGCCATCTTAACAAGATGGAATATAGCAATCGAAACACCAAGAATAAAAAAGATTCTTTTGAAAAAGTCGATACAGATTCTGACGGGAAAATCAGCCTAGAGGAATACACAAAAATAAATTTTGATAAGCATAACGCAGCTTTCAAACTTACCGATGCTAACAAAGATGGCGTTCTTTCCAAAGAAGAAATTAAAGCTGTTGTTGAAAGCCACAGGCGAAAAAGTAAAAAATAATTCACAAAGCCAACTCATAAATACTTTAAGCAGGAAAATACTACCATGCGCAGAAAAGACAGATCAAGAACTGATCAAGAATTCATAAACGACGTATTAAGTAATGCTGAAGAAATATATGTTGGCTTTTACGCAGATCCCGCACCATACGTTATCCCACTAAATTACGTATACTTGCACGATAAAATATACATACATTGCGCCCCCGAAGGCCGTAAAATTGATTGTGCAAAGGCTAATACTCAAGTGGGCTTTAGCACAGCCACGAATATTGAAATTTCAAAAGAAAAATCCACTACCTACTATAGTTGCATTAGCGGTACAGGCAGGGCTAGAATAGTTGAAGATAAAGTTGAAAAACATTTTGCCCTTGACGCCATTGCCTTACGCTACAATGCTAACTGTGAAATCCCAACACCAGAAAAGATGCTTGAAAATACAGCCATTATTTGCATAGAAATTGAAGCAATTAGTGGCAAGTGCAATCCAAAACCTGCTGACTAATCAAGCCGCAAAGAAAAGTCCGCAGCCTTGGCTGAGTGAGTCAACCTCCCCACAGAGATAAAATCAGCACGACGGCTAACGCCATCTGCCAAGGCTAAGTCACGTATATTTTCAAGGCAAACATTACCACTAATCTCTGCCTCTTGGCTTAGTGGTATTAGTGGCAAGCAAGCTTTTAAGTTTATAATATTCATATTATCAAGCATGATGCGCTCAGCCTGTGCCTCAACTGCGTCCTTCACATCTTGCATATTTCGACATTCTACCTCAATGGGCGGGCAAGGATTATAACAAGCCCTTAATTTTTGCACAGCTTGCACAATTGAACCTGCGGCATCAATATGATTATCTTTAAGCATAAGCATTTCAGTGAGATTACGACGGTGATTATAACCTCCACCCACACGGACTGCATATTTTTCAGGCCACCTAAGGGCAGGTAATGTCTTTCTAGTATCCAGTAATCGAACATTCGTTCCAGCCAAAGCCTTAACATACTGATTGGTAAGATTAGAAACTCCAGAAAGATGTGTCATAAAATTCAATATAATACGCTCAAGCTTTAATACATCACAAGCAGGGCCAGCAATTTTAGCTATGGCAGTTTCATTTTTAGCAAAGCTCCCCTCCTCTACCAAGGCTTGCCATGAACATGCATTACCGCCACATTGTTTGTGAACATCAAAAATAACGGGGATAAGAGGCAAAGCTGTAACCAAAGTGTCTTGCTTTGACCATATAGTTGCATGTATAATCTTATTTGTGGCAAAAATTCCTTGTGCGGTTAGGTCTGGCCCATCTTCTTGTAAAGACAATAAAATAGCAGACTTAAGATGGCCCATACCTTCAGTTGTAAAACTTTCTCGAAAAAGCGTGTATTCCATGACTTGTCCCCACAGGGTCTTAATGTTACAAGCAACAAACATTTTGTAACGGGTAAATTTTCATTCATTATTTATCATAGGTTTTGCCATGTCAAATCCAATTAAACAAAATTCAGCCATTGACTCCAATAACGCTGAGACTGATTACAAAGCAGGCGATTGGATGCAAGTGCCTGCCATTTGTCGTGAAGATGCAAACGCCAATGCATCATTTGCGCACCCTGCTGATATGGCTGATCATATTGAAAATCTTAGCCTTGAAAAGCAAGTTTGCGTGCTGCGCCACCTACCCAAGGAAGATGCAGCCGAGGCCCTTGCCGAACTTGATGAAAATGTGGCTGTAGACGTTCTTGAAAATCTTGACCCAGATACCGCTGCACAAATCATTGCCGAAATGTCACCTGACGATGCCGCCGACGTTTTGGATGAGCTTGATGAAGACCACCGCGACGTGTTGCTTGATAAGCTTGAAAAAGAAGATTCTGAAGAACTACGCAACCTTTTAAGCTTTGATCCTGACTCTGCGGCAGGGGTTATGAATACGGAAATTATTTTAATTGATGAAGATATTTCCGTTGATGATGCAATCCTCAAAATTCGCAATGAAATGGAAGATAAAGAAAGCCCTTACTATGCCTATGTGGTGGATAAGGGCGATACATTAGTTGGCGTGCTTTCACTGCGTGACCTTATGCTCTCCCGCCCTGGAACGCTCATTCAAGATGCACTCTCAAATCACAGCGTTATATCAGTACCTTATGACATGGATAAAGGCGAAGTCGCAAACCTACTCTCGCACTATAACTTTATGGCCATGCCAGTTGTTGACCATGAAGGGCATTTGATGGGTGTTGTAACCTATGATGATATTTTAGATATTATACATGATGAAGCTAGCGCCGACATGCTTGGTATGGTGGGTGCTGACCCTGAAGAAACTATAGACACGCCTTGGCTTGAATCAGTGCGCAAGCGCCTGCCTTGGCTCATGATAAATCTTTTTAATTCAGCCATATCAGCATCAGTTGTTTATATGTTTGAAGGCTCAATCGCAACCATGGCTGTGCTTGCAGTTCTTATGCCCATGGTGGCAAATCAAGCAGGAAACACAGGCCAACAAGCATTGGCAGTTATTATTCGCCAGCTGGCAACTGATCGCTTTGATGCAAAACGCTCTTGGCTTGCGGTGCTGCGCGAAGGTAAAATTGGCTTTATGACTGGCTCAATTATGTCTATCTGTGCGTGTTTGGTGGTGTGGGCTTTTACTCAAAACCTCACACTGGGCTTGGTTATGGGCGGTGCATTACTTTGTGATATGACCTTGGGCGCCATTGCTGGTGGTTCAATTCCATTAATATTTCGTGCGCTTGGTCGTGACCCTGCCCAAGCTTCTAGCATTTTCCTAACAACCATTACCGATGGGGCTGGATTTTTCATCTTCCTTGGTCTTGCCACTTTATTTTTACTGTAAAAAATTTAAAATAAAAAGCTGCCAAGACTTATCCTGGCAGCTTTTTTATCGTTTTTACAACTACAAAACTATGCTACAGAAATAATTTCTATTTCAAAAGTTAGAGTTTTGCCAGCTAATGGATGATTTGCATTAAGTACAATGTTATCATCATTAACTTCAGCAATAGTTACATTCATAGTGCCTTCTTCATTGGAAAGCTCTAAGTTTAGACCAACTTCAGGACTAATGTGCTCTGGAACTTCATCAATCGGCACAGTAAAAATAAGCTCTTCGTCAATGTCGCCGTAAGCAAATTCAGGCTCAATATCAACTTTCACAGTTTCGCCAACCTCACGCCCAGTAACTGCGGCCTCAAAGCCAGCAATGAGCATGCCACTTCCTAAAGTAAACTCTAAAGGGCTACGTTCCCTTGAGGAATCAAAAACACTACCATCTTCAAGTGTACCAGTATAGTGCACCTGCACTTTATCGCCGTCTTTAATAGGCATAACTTTCTCCAAATTTTAATTACTCATGTCGTATGAGCAGGGGCATACTAACAGCATATTAGCAAACAGGCAACAAAGCAAAACTTGACGCCTGCAGTAGAATACTATAACCCTATATAATGCTTTTTAAATAATATAATCAAGATATTAAGGAGGCAGAGAATGCGCTTAGTCAGCTTTATCCATAAAGATACAAATATTTTAAGCTGGGGTATATGGCAACCAGAGCATAACTATATACTTGATATACAAGCAGTTGCCCCATCAATGCCCGCGAGCTTGCGTATTGCTATTGAGCAAGGCGAAAGCATAATAATTGAATTAAAAAAAATTTATGAGGCAGATTTACTAAATAATATCTGCTCAGCAAGAGTTGAGCTAAATAAAACCATATTACAAGCACCCTATACCGACCCACCGCGAAATATTATTTGCACTGGGATTAATTATGCAGAACATTTAAGCGAATTAGCCAGACCACTTGCAGTTGAGCAAAAAATGCCAGAATATCCCTTTATTTTTACCAAACCCTGCACCGCCATCGCTCATCCAGAAACAGCACTTAATAAACATGCCAACATAACAGACTGTTATGATTATGAGGTTGAGTTGGCAGTCATTATTGGAAAATCTGGTATTAATATTAGCAAGGAGCATGCTTTTGAGCATGTCTTTGGCTATACAATTATTAACGACCTATCAGCACGTGACATACAAAGACGCACAAGCCAATGGTACGCTGGTAAAGCCCTTGATGGCTCTGCCCCTTTTGGCCCTTGCATTGTGCAAAAAAATTATATTAATGACCCACAAAATTTGCAAATTTCTTGCCGAATAAATGGCGAAACTCGCCAACATTCCAATACTAAAAATATGATTTTTGATGTGGCAACACTGATACATACCATATCCCAAGGCACATCACTCTTGGCAGGCGATATAATCGCAACAGGCACGCCTTCCGGTGTGGGCATGAGTTTTGAGCCACCAAAATACCTGCAATCTGGCGATATTATGGAGCTTGAAATTGAAAGCATAGGAATTTTGCGCAATAGCATTGCATAGGCAAAGCAAGCTGAAAATTAAGCTTAAATTAAAACTTGTTATAAACAGGAAAATATTTTTTTAAAAATTTAATTTTTTTTATTGACATAAGTAGGGTATTTCATATAGAACCTTTTTTCGGCGGGCAGTTAGCTCAGCTGGTAGAGCGCCGCCCTTACAAGGCGGATGTCGGGAGTTCGATCCTCTCACTGCCCACCAGAGATTTCAGGCACTTAGATAGCAATATCTAAGTGCCTATTTCTTTTTTAAAACTTTTGAACCACGGTCATGCCACATTGTTACTC
>CAYJCI010000099.1:0-7489 GCA_964368595.1 uncultured Desulfovibrionaceae bacterium | reverse complement strand
GCTTTTACTTGAACAAAACCAGCTCTTGCAAGTGCTCTACGCACAACTGCGGCTTCTATTTTTTCTAAAGCATCAGCAAGGTCAAGCTCCACTGGTAATAAATCCACGGCGCTTTTGAATTGTGCTTCTTCATCACGAATTTCTGGGGGTAAGTTGTCAACATTAATGGTTTCAGATTGCACAAGTACCGTACAACGCTCAACCACATTTTGTAATTGGCGAATATTACCAGGCCATTCATAACCAGTTAAATAATTTAATGCCTCAGTGCTAAAAGCCTTCATGGGCATGTCATTTTCTTTACCAAAACTTTCTGCAAAGTGAGCAACCAATAGCGGAATATCTTCACGTCTTTCTCGTAAAGACGGCAGATGGATTTCAACCACATTTAATCTATAATAGAGGTCATCCCTAAATGCCCCTGATTCCACAAGCTCTTGTAAATTTTTATTTGTAGCAGCAACAACACGAATATCTACTTCAATCTCATCATCACCACCCACGCGTTCAAAGCGTTTTTCTTGTAAAACACGTAGGAGTTTAACTTGCAAATCTGGTGTAAGTTCTGCAATTTCATCTAAGAATAGCGTGCCACCATGAGCCTGCTCAAAGCGCCCACGTCGCATGGCCACTGCCCCAGTGAATGAGCCTTTTTCATGGCCAAATAATTCACTTTCAAGCACTCCTGGATTTAAAGCCATGCAGTTTACAGATACAAATGGCCCATCCTTACGAGGCGAGGAAACATGAACAGCCCTTGCCACAAGCTCTTTGCCTGTGCCAGATTCGCCACTAATGAGCACAGTGGAGCGGCTTGGTGCTGCACGTTCCACCATATTTAAAACATCGCGTATACTGCGGCTTCTGCCAATAATTTGGTGTGTGCCGTAGCGAACTTCCATAGCTTCTTGCAATAAGCGATATTGCCTATGAGCTGTGGAAAGCTCCACAGCATTATGTAATGATAATAAAAGTTCATCATTGGCAAATGGTTTTGTAATATAATCAAAAGCACCGTATTTCATGACTTCAACGGCACTTTCAATACTGCCAAATGCTGTCATAATAAGCACAGGTATGTGGGGCCAGCCCTTTTTGACTCGCTCTAATATTTCTTGGCCACTCATATGTGGCATTTTCATATCTGTAACTACCACATCAACTTCAGATTCTTCTAAAAATGGTATGGCAGATTGAGGGTCATTTAAAGTGGTTACCATGTAACCTTCATCTTCAAGCATGGTTTGCAAAACTAATAAATAGTTTTTTTCATCATCAATAATTAGCAAATGTGCTTTTTCATTCATATTAAAATCCTTTAATACTAGCTACTTTTAGGTAGTTTTGCTAGCGGTAATTCAACTTTTACAATGGCTCCGCCATCATTTGAATTTTCTAAAAATATTTGGCCAGAATGGCTATCAATAATTGTTTTTACAATAGCTAAGCCAAGGCCTGTACCACTTTCCTTTGTGGTAAAAAAAGGGTCAAAAATATTATCCATAAATTCAGCATTAAAGCCAGGTCCAGTATCACTAAAACTAATAATTAGAGTATCTTCTGTGCATTCACATGATATGGTGATTGTGCCTGTGCCATTCATCGCTTGTTGTGCGTTTACTAATATATTGTAAAAAGCGCGATATAATAAATCTTTATCACCAAGTGTAAAAACATTGGGGCAAAGATTTTTGTTTACAGTAAGCTGCACTCGCTTAAATTCACCTTCTAAAAAGGCTAGCGCCTGATCAACAACCAAGGAAATATCAATATGATCCTTGCCGGGGTTGCGTGGTCTTGCATAATCTAAAAAGTCATTCACTGTTTGGCTAAGCCTGCAAGATTCATCATAAATAGCACCAAGAATGCGCTTTGTAGAGTCGTCTGTTTGGTCAGTTCGTCTTTGTAAATATTCAGAGCTTGAGCGAATAATGCCCAAGGGGTTGCGTATTTCGTGGGCAATGCTTGCAATAACTCGGCCCATGCTTACCAATTTTTCTGAACTGTGAAGCTCATCTTCAAGGGCTTTGTTTTTTGCCATTCTTTCAGCAAGCACCCGCTCAGCACGCCTAATCAATACTAAAAGCAGTGAAAACAAGAACATGGATGATAGAAGCGATACACCAACTATAAGCCCCTGAAAGGCAAGTACAGACTCATAATCCTCTGTAATGTCTTGGCTTAATTCTAATACGCCCATTACGGGGGTATGAATCTCCCCTTGATTATTGCGAACCTCACCCGTTAAAGGATAAATAGTGCGCAAAACAAAGCTACCAGGCTCAAGCGGTAATCTAAAAGGCGCTTGCCACATGGGAAAAGTGGAAATAATTTCAGGCTTTGGCATCTCGCCTTTAAGAGCTTCACCAACAGCTAAAGGTGCAAGGCCAGTCCTGCCAAGGTCTTCATTATCAGTGGAGTAGGATACAATGCGGCTAAAATCATAAAGACGTAAGCGTTGCATTTCAAGGCCATGGATAACTGAACGGACAATTTCATCAAGTCTTTCATATTGAGCAGCATTACGTAAGGTTACACGCCCATATGCAAGCACTGTTGGCAGCATAAAACGCCTGTATATTTGATAGTTTAAGTTACTAGCCACAAGGTTTGCAAATTCTTGTTGCTTGGTTAATAAATTTTCACGCACAATGTTGGAAATAAAAACAGAAAGCACCAAACTAATGGTTAAAATCAATAATAATGATAACCATGATAAAGTCCTAGCATAACTTAAAGCTAGGTCAGTTAAGTTATTATTTTTGTTTTTATTTTGTTTATCTTGCGTGCTTTGAGACATTAAAAATCCTGTAATTCTTTGGGTGTTGCAAGAAATTCTTTTAACTCTGCTTCTTCACTTGCATAGCCAGATGCGCCAAGGCGTGCATTGGCAAGGCGTTTACCAAGCTCTACGGCAGGTTGATCCACAGGGTTAATATCCATAAGCCAGCCAGTAAAAATAGTGGTGGCCTCTAGTAATAACATAAGAGCCCCTGCGGCATGTTCATCACTTTTTGCCATATTAATATGTACAAGGGGTGTGTCGCTCTTGGTTAAAGCCATGCGCGTTCCTAGGCCTTCTGCATCAAGCAGTGCACCAAATGGCTTGCCGCATAGCCACTGCCAAGATTCTGGTAAATTATCAGGAAACTTGCGCCCTAGCTCAAGACCGTTGGCTGATAAGAAAATGCAACCTTTGTCCCTTGGGCCATCTAAGAACATTTGCTGAATGGAGTGTTGGTCTGTAACGCCAGTGGCGGCAATGGGCATAGTACCCTTACCAGCTTTACCGAGGCTTTCAGCCCATAACTGCACAAACCAAGGGCCAAGTGTTGCCCATTTGGGTATGTATGAAAATAAAATTAATTGATTATAATTGTTTTTCTCAAGTGCATAGCACCATTTAGCAAGGCTAAAGCTTGGGTGATTTGCAAGGTTTGTTGGGTCGTCAATTAAAGGCTTAGCTACGCTATATGCACCATTTAATAACTCTTGCCAATTTATACCCAAAAAGGCAGCAGGCACCATACCTACAGCGGATAGGGCAGAGTATCTACCGCCCAAAAAGTCTGGAACTTCAAGGGATAGCAAGTTGTGGCTTTGCACCTCTTCACGTAAAAAGCCTTTATTTTTGTCTGTGATTAAAACCATATGCTCTGACCACTTGGTCGCAAGGCTATTTTGTAGCCATTCACGCACAAGAAAATATTGGGATAGAGTTTCAATGGTTCCACCAGATTTACTAATGCACACCACCATTGTTTTTTCTGGTGGCAATTTACTTAGCCATGATTCAAAAGTTTGGGCGCAGACATTATCAGCAATCCAAAGCCAAGGCCCAGTATGGCATGGCCCGTCTTGCTCTGCTGCAAATGCTTTTTGTATAGCTCTTGCCCCTAGGGCTGACCCTCCAATACCAAGAACCAACATGTGCTCAAACTTTTTAAGCTGTGGAGCTACTATGGCCATGTCCTTTTCAAGCTGATTTCTATAAGGCATGGACAAAAATGGTAACTCTCCAGCGCTAAGCTCTTTTTGAAGTCTTGCGCTAAGGTCTTTTGAGCGTGGGCTTAGTTCTTGTACGTGTTGTTGAGTGATGCGTGCAGTAAACGCTTGTGACCATTCAATATTATGGTTAGTTGACATGTAGGGCCTCTATTTTGAGTAAAATAATATCATTGTAATTTTTGTATGTATCAAGAATATACTACAAAATTCATGGGTTGTGAAGGCTTATTGTTTGCGCAAATTTATTTCGTTAGCTAACTGCCCATTTAGTAATTATGTCTTTTGGGGTTAAGAGGGGCTAAAAAATGGTACAGCTTTTTTGGTGATGTTTGTTTGTTTTGTTAGCAATAACCAAACACGGTACAAAATTTTTTACATAATCCATATTGCGGCATATTAAACAAATATGAAAAAAGGATAATATTTTAGCCGATTAAGAGAAGTTCTTTGAAATTTAGTTTTTGGCATGCAATTTGCTGTTAACCAAGTACATAGCTTCCTTCCTTTTGCTTGAAGCCTCCCTCTAATTTGACTAGTGTGGTCTGAATTAGGAGGGGGTTTCTTTTTTGGGCTCTCACTTGACAGTAAATTCTTACGTGATATTGTCTAATGAAGGTTAAAACCTTTTCCAACTCTGCGTAAATTTAAACCTACTTGCATAGCGACTAATATTGATGAGACAAAAAATATTTTCTTACTGGCCTTACTTGCTACTTGTATGCATAGTATTTTGGTGGGGTTTTTCTACTCAAAATAATATGTATGACTGGCAGTGGCAAAGGGCGTTTCGCTATGTAATTCGCATACGTAATGAACAAATTACCCTTGGCCCACTGCTACATGGCTTATGGCTAAGTATTCGCATTGTGGGCGCAAGCTTAGTGCTTTCGCTTTTGCTTGGTTTGTTTGCCGCTTTGTTGCGTTATTCCCCACTATATGTTGGCCGAAGCTTGGCTGCTGGTTACGTAGGTCTTGTGCGTAACACCCCTCTTTTAATACAACTTTTTGTAATGTATTTTGTAATTGCACCAGTATTTAATATGTCGCCGTTTTGGGCTGCTGTATGGGCTCTTGCGCTATTTGAAGGGGCATATATGGCTGAAATTTTTAGAGCAGGCATTGGCTTTGTGCCGCAGTCACAATGGGACGCAGCAAAGAGCATTGGGTTTTCTGGTGTAAACATTTTTGTACTTATTATTTTGCCACAAGCCCTGCGGCGAGTTTTACCGCCTTTAACTGGTCAAACAGTTTCATTAATAAAGGATTCTGCCCTAGTCAGTGCTATCGCCTTGCCAGATTTAACCATGCAAGCACAAATAGTGATAGCTGATACTTTTCTTTCTTTGGAACTTTGGGTCATGGTTGCGGCAATCTATGTTTTTTTAACCTTGCTGGTTAGCATACCTTCTAAACTTCTTGAAAGGTATTATTCTTGGCAGTGGGTATAATTAAAAATTAATACACCTAATTTAACTATAAGTTTTTTTTGATTAAATTTTTTTATAAAATTGTCTATTTTTCTCTAAAGTAATGTTTTAAGCATCCGATTGTTGTGATTGAGGGGATGGAAATGGGAAATAATAGCATACAATTTCGCATGATGCATAAGCATTATGAGTTGCAATTGCTTACGGCGCGGCGCTTAGCGCGTTTTCGGCGTAATCGAATGCAAGTAACTGGGGAGGAGAGTCCAGATCCTGCCGAGCAGCGTAAAGAAGCTGTCATGAAGGTGGCAAAAGAGCTTTACGAAAGATTGGTATTTACTGGAACTGACAATCCTATGGTAGATGATATTACCGAGCAATTAGGCACAGCCCTAGGTAGTGAGGTTTTATTAACTTATCCAGCGCCGGCACCTCTGCGTGATGAGCATTTGCGCCTCTTGCTTTTGCCGGACAGTAAACAAGGCTCGCCCACCATGCTCAGTGGAGAGGAGCAAACCAAAGCCCTACACTTGCTTTGGGAGATTACATTAAAAACAGTAGACAAAAGCATGGTATAACAATTGCATAATTACTAGTATTGCTTTTGAATGTGTCAATTTTTTATATATGGAGTTTATTATGAAAATAGGAAATGAAGGTGCTCCATCGCCTTTAAGCATTTATCGTCAACAAAGTGAGCAGGTTGCACAAGCAAATGAGCAGGGTGCAGTAAAGGCCCAAAAGCCAGAAGCACCTAAGGGTGATCAGGTGCAACTTTCCGATAATGCCAAAATGATGGCGCAAGCTCACGGTGTTGCCAGTGAAACACCAGATGTTCGTGCTGAAAAAGTGTCAGCCCTACGCGAGCAAGTGCAAAATGGCACCTATCAGGTTGATAATAAAAAGGTTGCTGAAGGCATCATAAAAGAAGACATGGGCCTATTTGGTCTGTAGTTCTTTACTATAATAATGATTATAGCCCACCAAACTTCTTTTTAAGGAGTGGGGTGGGCTATTGTTATTTTTCAAGCCACAATGCTAAGCGCTCGGCATATTCGTCATCATCGTAACATTTATCATCATACATGCCACAAAGCTCCCTTTGCCTAGCTGCCTCAGCTAAAAGAACAGCCGCCGCAACAGATACATTAAAACTTTGAATCATACCACGCATGGGAATATAAATTTCACCATCAATTTCATCTATTAACTCTTGGGAAACGCCGCTATGTTCATTACCCATAATAATGGCCGTAGGCTTTGCTAAATCCCAGTCGCGTAGAGGCTTGGCCACTGGTGTGCATGATGTGGCAAGGACTTGCATGTTTTTTGCCTTAAGCGCTGCAAATAGCTCTTCTTTATTATTATGTCTAATTGTGTCAACCCATTTACGAGCTGAGGCAGATGTTCGCCGCCCCAGAACTGGAAAAGCTGTATCAGTATAATATAGGTGAACTTCTGGTACGCCAAAAGCATCGCATGAGCGATAAATGGCAGATACATTGTGTGGGTCATGTATATTGGCAAGCACCAAGGTTAAGCTTGGCTGCCTTTGCATAAGTACGGTTTCAATACGAGCACGACGTGCTGGGGTGGGATTTTTGGGCATTTGCATCTCCTTAAGCTCTTTGTGGCAAAAAAAAACTCTATGTGCAAGCTAAATGTTTTATTTAATATTTCATAGATTTAAAATTGTGAAGAAAAGAACATGCAAAATACTACAAAAAATTACCTGAATAAACTTGCAAATAAAGGAATAGGAAGTTATCCAAGGGGAGCAATCCTGTATACTTATAGTGGTAGTTTTGCAAAATTTGCAAAATTTATCCTAAAAAAGATGCAGAACAGGGTTTAAGGAGACCAAAATCAATGATTAAAGAGCAAGGCTCTACATTGGTTTTGAGTCGCATTGACTAGCGTCAACGCTCCCAAAGGCTTTAGTACTAAAAGCTTTTTAAGGAGTTGTTTTTTAACCTTCATGCTTTTGTGTGGCGGTTCACCATTTAGGAGGAAGTTTATGCCAAGAATTGTTTCATCTTTGTTAATGTTTATGGCTG
>CAYJCI010000098.1:4124-7561 GCA_964368595.1 uncultured Desulfovibrionaceae bacterium | reverse complement strand
TACGATTTACGTAAGGTTCGTAAACTCACCACGTAAAGGGCTTTGCCGCCCGTTGAGTCGAACTTCCTGCGACCGCAAAGCGGTGTTTGGAGTGAGCGTGTCTTTTTTGAAAAATGCGTGGAAACGCATTTTTCAGCATCAACTATTTGTTTAAGTCGTTTATTAATGAAAATAAAATTAGTGGGATTTTGTAAGCAAGCTAAAGCTAGCATAGTAACAAGGGTTGATGCGTAAACTGCAGGCATGATATTACTTTATGCTACTTTGCGCAAAGGCTGTAGAGAGGTTAGGCGATTTTAAGACATTTGGTTTTGTGCTTAAGATGTTAATATATTAAAATAATTATAATTTTTATTGTGCTTATTTGAATAAACTAAATAGCCCGCCAAATGCGCCGCCAATTAAGTCAAAAATTCCTGTTCCAAGGTTTGCAATGGTTCCAAAAATTACAGAACCAGTATCAATGTCCTCTTGCGGGTCATCCAAACTGCCATGATAATGTACAGGTATGTTTTCAAGGCCTGACGTGTTAACCAGTAGGTGCATGTCCAATGTATCTTGAACCAGATTTATATTTCCTTGGCCTGTTAAGCTTAGGGTTGGTCCTTTTAATATAAGGTTTTTACTGTATAAAATTCCTTTTGATAGTGGCCCTGCGTCTTGTAATTCATGGAAAACGGTTCTGTCTCCGCTGAGAGTCCCGTCTTCTTCACGAGTTTGTAAGAAGCCATCCACCACCTTTGCCCGCCATGTGCCATCAATTACTGGCAAAATAGTATTGCTATTATTTAAGTCACCCTGCATAGATAGCCATATTGATGCTGTGCCAGCAATAGCAGTTTCAAGCTTGAGCTCATGGCTAAGTTGTAACATATTAATATTTTCTGCACTAAGCCCACCCTGAATTCGTAAGACATCACCTACACCTTTACCCATAAAGTCAACCTTAGCAGGGCCGCCATAAAAATTACCAGTAATTGGGCTAAGTTTTATGATGTTATCTTTAATGCTTATGGGTATTTTAATGTTTGTTGATGTGGTTTTGTATAAGCGTAAAATATCTATATGTATACTGCCTTTAGCTTCATTTTCTCTTAGCCAATCCAGTGACCAGTTCTTGGGGGGAGCAGATGGAGCAGTATTGGGGTTTGCAGCAGTGGCTGCATCTATTTTTTGAACTTTTGGTTTGGGAGGGAAAAGACCATCCCAATCTAACATATTGAGTTTTAAATTTATATCCCATAGTGGTTTTGCCTTACTTGGGATTTTGTGCAAACTGCCAGTAAGGAGCATTTTATCAAGTTTAAGTTCTAGGTCTGTTATGTTTAATTGCTTATTTTTATTAGATATTTTTGCTTTCAGATTTAGGATTTGTGGAGCGGATTTTACAATTGGGCTATTGGTGTCAGCGCTTAATTTTTCTGCAAAAACAGAGAAGTTTTCAGTCTTGCCCTTAATATTTGCCTCCCAGAGCAGCTCATTTGCGTAGTCTATGTCAATATCGCCATGCAGTTTGGTGTTGGCAAAGTTTGGCACAATGATATCGCCTTCAATGATGCTAAAAATGCTCTTGGTGCTGTCAAAGGAATATTTGCCATCTATGTCGGCTAGCATGTCTTGTTTGAGCCCAATTAAATCCTTGGTTAGCGTTGTTTGTAACTGCCCTTTAATTTTATCAAAAACAATGTCTGTATAATTTCTACCCACAAGGGTTACAACGCCGTTTAAGTTGGAGTCAAAATGCATGTCTGGCCTTTCCAATTCAGCGCGCCAAAGGCCGGTGTAGCGTAGAGTTTCTGGCATATTATTTATCATTTTAGTGGTGAGGGGCTTAGATGTAAATTTACCAGCCACATTGAATTTATCAAAGGGAGTTCTTTCTTTAGCTTTACTGGTAAAAAATCCATCCTCAACGCCTAAAGACAATTCGCCTACTTTGCTAATTAAAAACTCACCTAAATTTTTGCCATAGGCTATAAATGATGTGTCTAGTGATAATCTACCGCCAAAAATCTCACGCCCAGCAAGTATGCTTAATGGATCTTGCGAGCGCACATTACGCAAGATGGCTGTTATATCGTAGCCAGATTTCTTTTGCTCTGTGCGGAAAAGCACGGCTTTTGCCTTTGCTCTACCATTATAAAATTTCTCAACATTAAAATCCAACAACACTGCATTGGGGTGGTTTTTGGGATTTGACTTTTCATCTTGCTCGGTGGGTATGCATCTAAAATCAACACCTTCTAATGTTAGCCCCCATGTGGTTAATTTATTAACGCTTAGATTAATGTCATAACCAACACTTGGGCCACTCATGCTTTGCGCCGCAGGGCTACCTGGAACAGGTGTTAAAGGTTCATGCTCAAAACTTGGGGCAAAGGCTGGGTGCCCCTCAGTCTCAGGAAAAGCTTGCACTAGCGATAATTCTTGAGCAGCAAGGTCAAGCTTTATAATTATATCATCCCAACTTGAAACCCCACCAGTACCAATAAAGCGTGTGTTTGTGGCTGATGCTTCAATATGTGTTGCGTATAAACCCTGTTTGTCAATTTTGAAAATTAAATTACCATTTACAATGCCTTGCAAGGTTTGTTGTAAGCCTGGTGGGAGCTGTCTTGCAAATCCAAACCATTGGGTTAGGTTAAGGTTTTGAAGCTTTACTTCTCCTGCAATGGATGGGTCTTGGCCCAATGCACTATATATATTGGCATCTAGTGAAAGTTTATCATTGCCCAATTGGGCTGTAACGTTAGTTAATTTTAGCAATGAGCTTAAATTCCCGCTCAATTCACCATGGTTAATGACAGTTATGGGTTGATTATGCCACAATATGTCTCCAATAATGCTCCATGATCCAGACAGGTTTTGTTCAACGTAGGGTAATTCATCTTCATCGTCAGTTGCAAATATAACTGTTGGGTTAAGTGTGAGATTTAAATCAATATTCATGGCTTGCAATGTATTAGCCATATGCACACGAGTATTTAAGCGAAATGAAATATCATCATCTTCATCCTTACTTGATAGCCCAGCTACGCTAAGATACAAAGCGTCCAACTTAGTAAATATTTTATCATTTTCTAGTAAAGCTGATGTTCCAAGGTTTAAGTTTGCATCAAGAATGCCCCCAAGGCTTACATCAACCTCTGCTTCAATATCTTCCAAAATAAATTTGTTATTATCTTGTTCAACATTTACAAATCCATGCAAAATCTGAAGGTCGCATCCATGCAGGATGGGATGTATGGGAAGGGTGATGGGAGTACTTTTTATTTGATCTACAAGGCTAGGAGCGTCTTCAGTTTTTTGCTTTGGAGCGCTGTCCTTATTTGTAGCAATTTTACCAGATAGGTTAGGGCGCAAAAGCGTAACGTGACCAAGGGCAAATTTGCCTTGAATTAAAGCTAAAAGTGCTGGACTTGCCGTCACATATGCTA
>CAYJCI010000098.1:0-4024 GCA_964368595.1 uncultured Desulfovibrionaceae bacterium | reverse complement strand
GCAAATTTGCCTTGAATTAAAGCTAAAAGTGCTGGACTTGCCGTCACATATGCTACGTCTAATCTTAATTGATCATACTTTAGCACCACATCGCTAAGTGCCAATGCAGGGCGTGGAAATAATGCTACATTTACAGTTTTAAATTCAGTTTCAATGCCAGTTCTGTTTTTGATTTCTTCCGCAAGGCCTTCAGAGAGTGCTTGAGGGTTTTGGTATAAAAAAAGAGTTGCCGCAGAAAATATTAATAAAATTGTGAGGGTTAAGCCAATAAAGCCATAGATTAAATAATGCCATAATCTCAACATTGATGGGCTTGATTTGGGCTTTTGTTTTTGGGTGCTTACTTGACGCTTGTCCATAATATATTGTATTTAATTACTGTAGTTGTAAACTTTCAAATTTTTTTATCTATATATAAATTGTGCTGGTCCTTTAATATAGTTTTTAAGTAGTGTATGCAACATAATCATTTGGGAATTTCTATGCGGCGAATTTTCTGGATAGGTAGTGGGTTTTTTCAAAATTCCTTGAAAAAATGCGGACTTGAAGTCTATTTTTTTAATTTTGAAGATGTTGCAGTCTTTAATTGGGCAGACCTTGTGGCTATGGCTGGTTTTAAGCCGGATGTTGTTGTAGTTGCTGACAAAAGTCGCTTACCCTTCGTGCTAGGAATGGAAAAATTCCCCTGCCTTACAGTTTTTTATGCCGTTGATACGCATGTGCATAGTTGGTACAGTTTTTATGCACAAGCTTTTGATATTTGTTTGGTCAGTCTATATGACCATCAAGAGTTTTTTAGGCACAAAAATATACCGGATGAGCGTATAATCTGGTCGCCACCATTTGCTAAGGATGATGATGTACCAAGTGCGCATGCTAAAGCACAGTGGGATTGCCTTTTTGTGGGCAATGTAAATAATGAAAATTTGCCAAAGAGGGTAGAGTTTTTTAAAGAACTTGCCGAATATATCCCATCATTGCACGTGGCTAGTGGTAGATATGTTGAATTATTTCCCAAGGGACGTGTGCTTATAAATCAATGTGAGAATGAAGATCTAAATTTTAGAGTGTTCGAGGCTCTTGGCTGTGGTGGTTGCCTTGTGACGCCAGATGTGGGGCATGGTTTAAGCACTTTGTTTGAGCCCAATGAAGATTTAATGCTTTATGAACAGCATAATGCCAAAGATGCGGCCCGATGCATTAAGTTATTGCTTGATGACCCAGCTTTACGTGCTAAATTAGCTGAAAATGGCTTGGCAAAAGTTAATAAACAACATCGAGCAATACATAGAGCCAGCGCCTTTGCAAGCTTCTTGAATAATATTAAAAATGCAGATGAAATAATAGCTAAAAGACTAGATGCGGCAGATGCCATTCGCTCAAAATGGCTAAAGCCCATATATTTATTGCTTGCGGACTCTTTACAAAATGACATGCTAAGGCAGGCTTATTTAAAATCTGCTTTAAGTAGCGAAATTGATTAATAAAAAATTAGCTTATTTATTTTCTTGCGGGTCAAGGCTTAGGTGTAAACCTTCATCTTGTTGATCTGGTTTAGCAATTTCCATATTTAGGTCTTGTAAAGCCGCAGGTGGATTTGCATCTTCACCTAGTAGTGTACCAACGCGCATTTCTAAGAGGTGTAGTTTGGCTCTAGTTTGAGCAAGTTCATTACGCATGGTTTTAAGCAAAATATCTTGGCCGCGCAGGATAAAGAAAAACATAACAAAAAGGCCAAGAAAAAATAAAATATTAAAAATCATCATAGACATAGGGTAACCTTTATTGAGGGTGGGGTTTGGGTGTTTTTTTAATAACACCATATTATTTCTCAATAATACCACATATGTTTTTTGTTAGCAAGTGATATTCTTTTGTTAAATATATGGTACGATGCCATATTGATTGAGAAATTTGAATTCTTTTTGTTAAAACTTGACTTCATGTAGTATGAAGTTATGTAATCAAAATACGCAGAAAACATGATTTTAATTAAAATTACGTGATAAAAAGAGGGACATGATGCGAAATTCACCCATTAGGCCACGTCTTTTAATGGCTGATCCAGATGGAAACATTGTTGAACATCCTAAATTATTGATGGTTTGCAAGCGCGGAAGGGAGTGGATGTTACCACGTCCTGATGAGTTAATTGTATTGCCACCTGAGAGTGAATTGTTCTTACTGCCTGGGCGCAATGCTGTTGGTTTTGATGCTAAAAGTGGTGCTATTGAGGTTTTGGATACTTTAGCCGTTGCTGCTTTTGGTGCTCCTGCCTACACTTTAACCGCTCATGCGGCTTATGTAGCTGAAAGTGATGCACCAACCCTACCTCTTTTTGCCTATGGTGCTGTGGGTTTTGCCAAAGGGCGTTTTTATATGTGCGCTCGCAAGGTGGATGGCGACACAAGGCAGGAATTTAGGCGTGTTGCAGGTAAAAATCTTGCTCGTAATGTACAGCAAAATTTAGATAAATATCCAGATAATCGACTCATGCAACATATTATGCAAAATTGTGTGCTCAAGTATGATTGCCCCGCCGCAAAGAATCTTGCTCTGGGTAGATATGAGGCTCCGTTGCCGACTTCACGTTCTTGCAATGCTCGTTGTGTTGGTTGCATTTCCATGCAGGAAGAAGGCTCAATTATTAAAACAACGCCGCAATGTCGCCTAGAATTTTCACCAACTCCACAAGAGATTGTTGAAATTATGCGCCACCACGAAGCAAGAGAAAAAGAGTTACCTATATATTCATTTGGGCAAGGTTGTGAAGGCGAGCCCTTAACACAAAGCCCCATACTTGTTGAGGCAATACGCACCTTTAGAGAAGGGGGTGGGCATGGAACAATTAATATAAATACCAATGCCTCCATGCCGCGCGCGGTGATTGAGCTAGCTGACGCTGGCCTAACCTCCATGAGGGTGAGCATTAACTCGGCTCGCGAAGGTGTTTATAATGCCTACTATCGCCCTCAAGGTTACCGTTTTGAAAGTGTGCGCCAATCCATTATAGAAGCAAGGAAGAGGGATATTCATGTTTCGCTAAATCTTTTATATTTCCCTGGTGTTACAGATACTGAAGATGAGCTCGATGCCCTTATTGACTTGGTGGGCGCTTGTGGTGTGAACTTTATCCAATTGCGCAATTTAAATATTGATCCAGAAATATATCTTGATTTGTTTGAAAATATTGAATTTGGGCCTTCAATGGGCTTTACTAACTTCAAAAAGCGTTTACGCAAAATGTGCCCATGGATTACCTTTGGATATTTCAATCCTTGGCTTGGGGATAAAGCCACACTCACCGCCCCCATGCCAGGCGAATGGCAAAGGCCAGAACCAACTTTGCGTGAATCAACTGAGCAACATGCTATAGATATTGAAGGTTTACTGTGATTTTTCCTTTTGGGCCTCTTGTTAATGGTTTAGCTATAGTTGCTGGAGGTTTGCTTGGTTTAGCCTTTGGTTCAAGAATGCCGGAGAAAATGCGAGAGCTTGTTTTTCAAGGTCTTGGTTTATGTGTTATTGTACTTGGTTTGCAATCGGCCCTTGAGGGCACAAAGCCATTACTTACAATTTGTGGTATTGTGGGGGGCAGTATTATTGGAGAACTTTTGCAAATAGAACAAAAGCTCATAGCTTTTGGTGATTTTGTAAAAAGTCTTGTGGGGTCAGCAAATCCGCGCTTTACGGAAGGCTTGGTTAGCAGTTCTTTGCTTTTTTGTATTGGAGCTATGGGTATCTTAGCCTCCATTGAGGAAGGGTTGCAGGGGGTGAGAGAAATTGTGTATGCAAAATCTGTCATCGACTTTTTTGCAGCTATGATTTTGGCGGCTAGTTTGGGTCTTGGAGTAGTATTTTCAGGGATTTCAGTATTTATTTATCAAGGCATTTTTGTGCTTTTGGCCAGCGTGTTGGTTGGTATTGCATCTGCCCCTGTGATGGCAGAAATTTCCGCAACAGGTGGTATTTTAATGCTAGCTATAGGCATTAATGTCTTACAAATTAAGCAAATACGCATAGG
>CAYJCI010000097.1:0-7604 GCA_964368595.1 uncultured Desulfovibrionaceae bacterium | reverse complement strand
AGGATACGGAAGGCAGCGAACTTGCCGAAATCATTTAGACCTTTTCACGGCTTGCGGCACCATTTCGGAGTTTCGCTAGCCAATAGTGGCAAATTTTCTATTAACATGATTTCCGAGGCTTTAACCCATAAAAACATTGATTTTACCAAGAAAAAGTATGCTCAATTTCTGCCCGAAACCTTGGTAAAAATAGGCAACGCAGCTGCCGAAGTTTTAGAGATGGATGCTGGTTTGGCGAATAAATAAAATACAAATTATTACTACCATTTACTATGCAATTAGCCTGTAATAAAACGGAGTCTGCATTATGAATGAACGCCTAACAGATTTGTATCGCAAAGGTTATGGGTGAAAACTGTTCACTTGGCTTGTTTTTATGTTGGTGGCCGTCATTATAAGTATTTTGCTGAAATTTATTTGTCGTGTAATTTGATCTACAAAATACAAAATAAACATCGAAGAAAAATTTTTCTGGGCTATAAGTTCTTGGTTAGTAGCTTTGTCAAAATAAACCTGATTTTCTTAAACTGTCCGTTGAAAATCTTTTATGATTTCTTCTCTGGTTTTGGTGCCGTAATCTTCAGCTAACCATTTAAAGCCAGCATACATGGCCATGATTCCAATGAGTGAAATCGGTAGTGAGCCCAAAATTAAAAGAGCTTTCATAACCTCAATGGGAGTGCCGAGCCCCATGGCTTTGCCCATGTATAAAATAGCGACCGGCGCAACTGTTAACATTATGGCCCAAAAGAGGCGCAGAAACTTACCGGGGTCGTTTGTTGATTTTAAATTGACGCTTGAAGTGGTGGCCAAAGTGAAGGCCGCTGAATCCATGGTTGTGGTTAATAGGAAGAAAACAACGAATAACCATAAAATTAAAACAAAAGTGCCCCAAGGCAAGGTGGCAAGCAGTTCTGTTAAAGTTTGGTATTCTCCGACCATTTCTAATTTAGCAATAACATCAAAGGCTCCGCTTAAATAGAGTTCCATGCTATAGCCGCCCAAAATACTGAAGAAGAAAGCTGTTCCCACGCTGCCGCCAACAGTGATGGCCAAAACAATTGCCCGCACAGAGCGGCCCCTTGAAATTTTCGCAAAAAATACCCACATCCACGGCCCCACAACTAACCACCAAGCCCAGTAAAAACAAGACCAATCTTGGGGAAAGTTGTTGCTGCGTGATGGGTCCATATAGGTGATCATCATTAAATAATCATTTAGTAAAATCCCTATTGATTGAACACTGTTTTCGATGATAAATAAAGGTGAGCCCAAGATGAGAACGTAAGCCAAAATAGCGACCATGCTATAGGTGCCCATTTGCGATAAACGCCGCATTCCTTTTTTTAGGCCCAAGAAAGTGCTGAGGCTATAGGTTGTTGTGATGATTAAAAATAGCCATAGATAGGTGTCCATATTGTCCGGCAAACCAAATAAATAAGCCAAAGCATTTGAAAGCATTGGTATTCCGGTGGCATAAGTGGCAATCAAACCAATTAAAACAGCCATAATCATCAGCACATTTAAAGATTTACCAATGAGGCCGCGCGCCCACTTTTCACCCATAACCACCTCACATAATGAGGTGAGGGCAAGATCGTTTTTCTGGCGATTATAATAGCGGTAGGCCAAAGGAATGACTCCCACCGTAGAAATGCCCCAAACCATAAAGCCCCAGTGCATATAGCTCCAACTCATGGCGTAATTGAAGCTTTCCGGGCTGAGGGGCTTAAAGCCATAAGGCGGCCAGCGCACATAGTAAGTCCATTCTAAAATGGCCCAATAGAGCATGGCCCCGCCCATGGTGGCGCAAAAAATCATGGCCAGCCAACTGAAATCAGAATATTCCGGTTTCTCGCGCCCCATGGTTATGGCGCCATATTTAGAAACACACAGCCATGAGCAAAAAACCAACATGGCAATGGTGACTAAGATATAATAAGCTCCGAAAATCTGCACCACATCATTTTTCAGCTCCACTAAGGTGGCGCCGGTTTGGGTGGGGTAAATAGCTGCAGAGATGACCAAAATTGCCATCAGCATAATGCTGATTATCACTACGAATTTATCTGTGCTGACATTTTGTTCCGGTTTGCTCATCTACCTACCCCTCCTTTCTTATTTCTTTAGACTGTTGTGGTTTTCAATTTGGCGGCCGCTTTAAGTCTTTGGCCTAAAATTACCAAGGTGATAAGGCCAACTAAGAACATGCCACCTGTAATTGAGTATATAATTTGATAGGCGGTATGTGATTCGTAAGAATCTAAGATAACGCCGCAAATGGTATACAAATAAATGTCGCTATGAAAAATGAGGCCGCAATAAAGACCAATGGCAGTTCCCTTCATATGAGCCGGGATGCCAATATCATTGACGGAAGTATACCAAGTTGTTGTGCTGGTGTTGTAAATCACACAAAGGATAATGACAATGGCCACAGCAGGTAAAAGCATAGTGCTGTTCATCGGCATAATTAAGATAAATACCGAACAGGCTAAAGCCAAGATGATCACCAACTTCATAACCCAAATTGAGCCTTTTTTCTGAACGAGCATCCCGCCCACAGGGGCAAAGATCATCCGAGCGATATAGTAACGGAAGGTGCCCACCACAGAAACAAGAGCCAAGCTAACCCCGTAATTGCTATGGAGTAAAGGGGCAAAATAAGATATGGCAGCGCTGATGGGGTAAATCATAGCACCGGAAATACTTAAGAGCCAAAAGTTGGGGTTGCGCAAAATTTCTTTGAGATAAACCATTTTAAATTTATCATCTTCGGACGTGCTGCTTTGCTCCCCGGTGGATTCTTTATATAAAACTAAATTTATCACGCCCGCAAAAGCCATATAGCCACCAACAATGTAAAGAATGGTGGAGACGCCTTCAGCGCTTCCCAACTGGCCAATTAAGTAAGCACCGGAAAGGCCAAAGATTGTGCCGCCAATGCCGGCAAAAGCCAGGTATACGCCATACATTTTCGCTTCATTTTCAGCTGTGCTGAATTCGCGAACCATTTTAGCGGCTCCGCTCCACAAGGTGCCATTGAGAAAAAAGGCTGCAACAATCATGATTATCAAGACCACTGTAAAAGATGGCAACGATGCGTAAATGAAAGCTAGGCCCGCACAAATAAAGTGCCCGACAGATAACATTTTTTTGGCGGAAAAAGAATCAGCCATAGCCCCGCCAATAAAATAGGCCGTGATGGCCATGATGCCGGTTCCCAAACCGACAATTCCAATTTCCGTGTTAGTTATCATCAATGCTTCTTGCATGGCATTGTAATACATAAAGTGCAAATAACCCACGGTTAAATAACACACATAGCAAAAAGCGTTAAATAGTAATAATAAAGTTTTCGTAGTTTTACTCATATAGACACCTTTGTAGAGTGAAGCGTTTTTTAGATAGTGTCGTCAAGAGCGACTTTTTGCTTCTCTCATCGTCAGATTCGCTTTCCTTTTCGGTCATGTATGTCTATACACTCCCTCAAAGGAAAACTCATCTTCCTTGATATAACTCAAAAATTCATCTCTTGATGACACTATCTAGCAGAATATTCTGTAAGGCCCAAAAACGCCGGCTTCTTTAAAGCCGTGGGTGTTATAGTAATTTCAGTTGAAATTACTATCTTGACTGCGAGAGCAGTCAAGCACTTGCGGCGGCATAAGTGCAATTAATTTGCACGTCCCGATGCCAGAGCAAGTGTGCCTTTAATTAAGTTGGCAGTAGTGATGTCAACTTAAAATACTATAATGGCGTAAGCCGACCAAAGTTTTTGGTCGGCTCGCTGGTTTATTTAAGCTTGGCTGTGGCTTTTAACATAAGCTAGTAATTCTTTATCCAGCTCACTGTCAATCATGCTTTCCGGAGCTTTGGCAATTGTTTCTTTAAATTTTCTATTGGCCCGCACGAGGATGTCTTCCACTTCTTCGCGTTCGTTGGCTTTCCAATCGGAAATTGAGGGCAGCCAGTTTTTACGTGCCTGTTTCAATGTGCTGGGCTCAGTTAAGAAGGAACCGCCGGGGCCGATTTTTTGAATGAGCTCAGTTGCTTTTTTCATGGCCTCTGGTGAGGAATCAAAGCCTTCAATTGTGCAAAGGGCTCGGCTCATAATCTCATCATCAATGACCATTTTTTCAAAAGAAGTAACCATAATGCGAGTCAAAACACCGGAGGATTCATGAATCATATCCGCCCCGCTTAAAAGGGTGCCCATGGCGTTTTGCATGGTTTCCAGACCTGCTTGAACATCTACTTCTTGGCTTTCAGAAATGCCGGACATGGTGCGGGTGGGGATTTTATAAAATTCCCGGCCCATTTGCAAACAACCACTTGTAATTTGGTTCATTTGGGGGGTGCCGCAAATGAAAAAACAAGTTCTCATGTCAGCTAAAGTGCTGGATGCTGAATAGGCCACAGGTGCGCCCGGGCGAACTAATTGCGCTAAAATCAACCCGGATAAAACTTCGGCATTTTGTTGGATAATGCAGCCTAAAACATCTGCCGGATCAGTGACGCCGCCTAAACCACCGGACGGAGCCCAGATGGCTTGGTTGCGGCTGGCGTAAGCCATAATCGTGCCCAGGCAATCAGCAGACCAACTCAAAGGGCTAAGGGCATTTACAGAAGCCCCTATAACCATGTTGTTTTCCATAAAGTCTTTGCCAAAAACGATTTCCATCATTTCCAAAGTTTCATTGACGCGCTTTTCGGTTAAAGTCCATCCTGAAACCGGTTTGTCAGTGTTCTTTAAGGTTTCATAGAACATATGAAGGTGACGATTTTCAGTCGGAACGTCAAAAGGTTCTGTTGGGCAAGAGCCAACCCCGGTCATCACTTGGCTATGTTGGGAATAGATTTGCATTTTGCGGAAATCTTCCAAGGTGCCTTGACGACGACCATTCTCAATGTCTTGAACGTAAATTGGCCCAATGTTAGGGTGAATGCCTATTGTTCTATCTGGCCCGCCAATTTGAAGGCTTTTGTCTCTATTACGAGCCATCCACTTAAAGTCAGATGGCATGGTGCTGAGGGCTTTATCCACTATTTCTTTGGTGATGTATACCCGATCTCCCTCTACCTTGGCGCCGTGTTTTTTAAAAATTTCCACAGCACCGGGGTGGTGTAAAGAGAGGCCGGTTTCGCTATAGATTTTCAAAGTCAACTCGTGGATCATTGCTAATTCATCGGCAGTGAAATAGGTTAGATAACTTGCTTTTCCCATCATTTTCTCCATTTGCTTGAAAGTTAAAATTGGCTAGCTCAAAAAAAAGACATAACTTTAGAGTGAGTAATTATACCAATTAAGATGGTGATAAATACTTCTTGCGGCAGTTATGCCAAAGTTATTATGACATTGACCAGTGGTTTACCAGTTGATTTCTGAGGATGCAAAAATGTTGCCAATGTTGGCGACAATCCTCCATTTTGACGAAAAAAAATTGTAATACCTTGATAATTCAGCTTCAAAAAAAGTAAGGATAGAAAAGTATGGCTATGGATATTTTATGGATATCCTTTCGAGTGTTAAAAATTTTTAACATTTGCTGAAATTTTTAACGAGACTCTCGATAGCTCGGTTAAATTTTTTTAACCGGGCTCTTGATAAAAGGGCGTCAATGTTTTATGTTGTAAGGTACTGTGTTGGGTTTTCTTTGTTGCTGGTAAATAAGTTATGTCATTTCCACTGTTTAGTTTTTCTTGTGTTTGTGGTCTTGAATTTAAATAGCGGTTTTTACGGTTTGGGCAATTTGGCAAGCTTTTTGCTTTTTAGTATAAATTCAACATAATATGACTGCTCAATTAGTTTTCACTCCCTTTCGGTAATTTATTACACAATATCAGGAGGTTAAATGAAAAAAAGAAACCCATTCCCACCTCCCACTTTAGCGATTCAGCAAGATTTGTCTTCGTTACAGTTGATACTGTCCGCCTTAAATAGTCTTGATGATAGCATTGAAATAGTAGATGTCAGTGGAAAGCTTATTTTTTCATCTGATAAATTTCAGGCTTTAGATGGCATCAGCCGGGAAAACGTTTTTGGTCAGCCCTTTATGGACTTTTATAACTTGACTGAAAGCAGTAGTTTATATATCAAAAACTTTAAAACCGGCAAGGTTATGCGAAATGACCAAACCATTTATACTCCTAAGGGCGGGCGCCCTAAAAAAGTGGTGGCTGAAGTATATCCCATTTACGCCAATGGAGTTATGGTGGGGTCAATTTCAATTACCAGAGATGATAAACGAGCCCAACAACTTGTTGACGAATTGGCTGTTGCCAAACGATTCAACAAAATCCATACGAAAAGCAAATTTGACAACGGCACCAAATTTCGTTTAGATGACATTTACGGGGAGTCAAAAGTTATTAAAA
The DNA here is from genome assembly GCA_964368595.1 of uncultured Desulfovibrionaceae bacterium. Taxonomy (GTDB): domain Bacteria; phylum Desulfobacterota; class Desulfovibrionia; order Desulfovibrionales; family Desulfovibrionaceae; genus CAYJAD01. The sequence goes on along the minus strand of CAYJCI010000097.1, from coordinate 1,226 downwards.
ACACCATAGATTCAGCTCGCCATGTGGCACAGACAAATGTTAACGTTTTAATCTATGGTGAAACAGGCACGGGAAAAGAGCTTTTTGCCCAAGGGATTCACAATGCCAGCACCAGGGCCAAACATAAGTTTGTGCCTCTTAACTGCGGGGCACTGCCCGAAACATTGATGGAAGGTCTTTTATTTGGCACGACCAAAGGGGTCTACACCGGTGCGGAAAATCGCCCCGGCTATTTTGAAGAGGCCAACCACGGCACTTTGTTTTTAGATGAAATTAACTCCATGCCGCTAAGTCTTCAGGCGAAGTTGTTACGCGTTTTAGAAGACGGTTGGGTGCGCCGTTTAGGTAGCAATCAAGATATTGCCACCGATGTGCGTATTATCAGCGCCATGAACATAAGCCCGCAAGAAGCCATTGGCGAACAAGTAATCAGGCCTGATTTCTTTTATCGTTTGTCGTCTTTTAGTTTGGAGTGTCATCCTTTACGCAAACGAAGTGATGACATTTTGATTTATTGCCTCATGTATATTGAAATATATAAAAAAATGATGGGGCGCAAAGTGGAATCCATTTCGCGGGCGGCCATTGAGCTTTTAGTAAAATATTCTTGGCCGGGAAATGTGCGGGAGTTAAAACACGTGATGGAATCGGCCGTTATAAATATGGCGGCTGATGAGCCGGTTATGGACACAAACCATTTTCCCGCTTGGTTGATTTCAGGAGGTGACGAACATCACGATGGCTCTCCTTTAAGCGCGCCAGGGGAGGTCATGCCGCTAACTAAGCCGCAACCTAACGGGCCGTATGATTTGGCGGAAAAAATGAAAGAGATGGAAATAACCATGCTCAAAGACGCTTTAAAAAAAAATGACTATAACCTGACGAACACCGCAAAATTTCTAAACATTTCCAAGCAAACTCTTTTTTATAAACTAAAACGCTTTAAGATTAAACTTTCAGTTTCAATAAATGATGATTGAGCTTGACCCAACAAGATAATACTCGTCTCTTTTCAAAGGAAGCAAGAGTGATAGCACCACAACTTACGGCATAATCTAACCTGGAATAAAACGGAGTCTATATTATGACTGAACGCCTAACAGATTGGTATCGCAAAGGTTATGGACAAAAACTGTTCACTTGGTTTATTTTCATGTTGGTGGCCATCATTATAAGTATTTTGCTGGAGTTCATTTGTCGTGGATTTTTGGCCGACAAAGTTGCGG
>CAYJCI010000096.1:0-7635 GCA_964368595.1 uncultured Desulfovibrionaceae bacterium | reverse complement strand
TGTTTTAGAACTTATTAATAACTAATTAATTTCGTTCAAGTAATTTTTTTAATAATTCTTGTAATTCAACCGCCATGTCGGATAAATCGCGCACAGCTTGGGACGCATTGGACATGCCAAGAGCGGTTGAGCCTGCAATATGGTTAATTTCATCGATGGAGCGGTTAATCTCTTCAGATGTGGCTGATTGTTCTTCAGCGGCCGCTGCTATGCCAGAAATTAGTGTTGTATTGGCATTAACCAGATTTAATATTTCATCAAGTGCCCTGCCAGAGATGGCTGCAAGTTCTGTGGCCTTGCCGGCATAGGTAGCACTTTCACTTACCCGTGTAATGTTCATGCTGGTGGTATTTTGCACACCACGAATACTATTGCCAACTTCTGTGGTGGCAGTCATGGTTTTTTCAGCAAGTTTGCGAACTTCGTCAGCAACAACGGCAAAGCCGCGGCCTGCCTCGCCAGCTCTTGCAGCTTCAATGGCGGCATTTAGGGCGAGCAGATTTGTTTGGTCTGCAATGTCAGAAATAACGTCCATTACACTACCAATGCTTTCTGCTTGCTTGCCAAGTTGCTCCATATTACCTTCAAGCTCACGAGCAACGTCATTAACGCTTTTAATTGCTTCAACAACTTGATTAACAAGGTCAGTGCCTTCTGTTGCTTTATCCCTAACATTATTAGATTGTATGTTAGCATCGCCAGCATTATTGGCAACTTCAAGAACAGTGGAGTTCATTTCTTCCATAGCAACTGCGGTGGTGGTTACACGGTCGCGTTGTGTTTCAGCACCAAGTGCCACTTCTTCAACTTGAGCTGATAGTTGTTTTGAGGCAGTAGCCATACGGTCAGATATATCTTGGGCTTGATTTGCCACATCAATAATGGTGCGTTGAGTCTTTTTAATTTCTGTTAGGATAGTAACAATTTGCAAAACGCAACTGAGCTTACCGGACTTATCGGTAATGGGAATGGCTGTGTAGGAAATATCAATTTCTTGGCCATTTGGTCTTGCAATTGTTTCTGAAGTGGCTGGTTTTAGAGTTGAAACGGCGATTTGTATGGCATCATTTTCTGTGCCTGCGTCATCAGGATTGATAATTTCTTTGAAGGTTTTGCCATGGTAATCATTGCCAACATCGCCGCGAGCTATACTATTAAGGTAGGTTACGCGTAAATTCTTATCCATAGCCACTACAGGCGAAGTTAAGGAATTTAAGATGTTTTGATATTGTTGTAGAGTTGTGTTGGTGCCTTCAATTAAGTTTGCGTATGCACCTTCAAATTGAGAGCCATCGCCCTGAGCTTCGATATAGCCCTCACGGATTTCATGTTCAATGCGACTGTATTCTTGAATAATTTTATTTAATGATTGTGGGATTGAACGTAGGGCGTTGGCAAGGTTGCCAATTTCGTCATTGCGTTCAACTTCAAGCACCTGCTCAAGATTACCGCAAGCAATGGCCTCAGCAAATTTAGCACCTTGAGATACAGCAGAAACAACAGGGCGAATGATAACAAGCGCTACAATGGAGCTAAGTATAATGGCTGCTATGGTAGCATATACTGAAAGATTACGTAATTCATTAAGGCCTGCAAAAATATCACGAGTTTCGCTTCTTGCAATGATGGTCATATCACTATTTTTAAGCTTAACGTGATAGGCTATTACTTGCTCCCCAAATAGATTTTGGTATCTTGTGACACCGTCTTCTCCCTGAGCAATATTAAGCATGGTCGGAGTAATTGGTAAATCATCCTTCATAAGAGGTTCTTTATTTGGGTCAAGTACAACGCGGCCCTTGCCGTCAATGGCAAAAGCATAACCACGCTCACCAACGCTAATGCCTTTTAGCACGTTATCATAAACTTCACTAAACTTAACATCGCCACTAAGTACACCTACAACTTTGCCTTGCGCATCCTTTACGGGGAACACCACAGCCATGAGTACTTCATTGGTAATGGTGGACATGCGAGGTTCAGCTTTTGGAGTCTCGCCTTTAACGGCGATTTGAAAATACTCACGGAAAGAAATATCCTTCCCCACTGCATCGGGGTTGGATGAAGCCATAATAATACCCTTAGTATCTAGTAAGTTAAAACCATGCATCATGGCAATGTCGTGGGCATGTTGTTCAAGCCAAGCGTTCATGGCTTTAACATCATCAGGGCTTCGTTCAGCATTGGCAGAATAATCCACAACAATATTATTTTCTGAAGTTAGTTTAATAAATGTTTTGGTGGAATCAATGGCATAATCAAGCATGCGCTGTATGGTTGATGCTGTAACTTGCATTGTATTGATGGATGATGCAGTTAGTGATTCTGACATTTGTCCATAAGTTAAATAGCTTAAAGTACTCATGGATAGAAGCATAACTAAAATAATGGGGAATAAAATTTTCTGCAGTAATTTCATAAACAGGCTTCCTTTTAAAGTATTTTTCAATATTTAGAAAATCGACCAAAACAAAATAAACTTTAGACGTAAACTAAAGTTATAAAATTAATACTAATGCTGGAAAGTCTACTTAAAACATTGGAAAAGGTCAATGTTTGGAGAAAGTATTATAGGATAATTTAATGGTAGAAGCTTATAGTTTGAGCTACCAAGCTTTTTGCTTCCAAAATTCTGGGGTAAATAATACTAATATGGCGTAAATTTCTAGCCTTCCCAGTAGCATGGCGGCTGAAAGTATCCATTTACCAAGGGTAGGGATGTGCGCAAAATTTTCCACAGGGCCAACAGAACCAAGCCCTGGGCCAACATTGGAGAGGCAAGATAAGCTCGCGGTAAACGCTGTTTCAAGGTCAAGATTTAGCAATAGTAGTAAAAGCGTGCAGATGACTAATAATCCCATAAGCAAAAGGAAGTATGCAAGAATTGCCATAACTATGGTTGGGGTGAGGCTTTTATTATCCATCTTAAATGGGCGTACTAAGCGAGGGTGTAAAAAGCGGAAATTTTCAAGCATGGCTAGGCGGCTTAAAATGTGCAAACGCAGTATTTTTAACCCCCCTGCTGTGGACCCAGCGCAACCGCCAGCAAGGCTTAGTAAGAGTATAATGCCTAGGGTAAACGTGGGCCAAAGTTCATAATTTTCACTAGCAAAGCCTGTTGTTGTACAAATGGAAATCACTTGAAAGCTAACAGCTCGCAAAAGCTCTTCAAAATCAGTAAAATTATGTACAGGGAATACGTTTTTTGCCCATAAAACAATACTTATGGCTAAAACGCTGAATAAAAGTATGCGTAAATATGTTTTGCATTCATCATTTTTGAAAAAGCAAAAAAAATCTCCACGTAAAAAACGTAAATGTAGGGTAAAGTTAATTCCAGCAATGAGCATGAATAAAATAATTGTCCATTGAATAAAGGGGCTTGGAAATGCTGCCAGTGATGCATTTTTTGTGGAAAATCCGCCAGTGGCAATGGTTGCAAAGCTGTGATTTATCGCGTCAAACCAATTCATGCCACCCATATATAATAGTATGACTAGAATGCCAGTCATACCCATGTATATTTTCCAAAGTAGGCTTGCAGTATCGCGTAAGCGTGGGGTTAATCTGTCTGGCATGTGACCTGAAACTTCAGCCTTATAGAGCTGAATTCCGCCAACCCCTAATAATGAAAATAAAGCTAAAGAAAGCACAACTATGCCCATGCCGCCCATCCAGTGGGTTAAGGAACGCCAAAATAATAAACTTTTGGGTAATATTTCCACATTAGTAAATATGCTCGCACCTGTGGTGGTAAAGCCAGAAACACTTTCAAAAAAAGCATCGGTGAATGAAGCCTCACCTGCAAAAACAAATGGAAATGCCCCCACAATGCTAGTCATAATCCAGCATAAGCCAACGGTGGCAAAGGCTTTTTGCTGGGTAAAGTTGGTGCTTTTTCTCCAATATGCTGGGATGCAAAGTAGGGCGCAGGCAATTGTTGCTAAAATGGATATGATGATGCCTTCATCAGCACCATCATTGTAATAGTAGGAGACAGCAAGTAGGCTTGTCATGGCAAGCGCCATGCACAGTAGTAGTAAACCTATGATGAAGATAATTCTTGCCATAATTTATGTAAGTATTTGCTCAACCTTACTAACCACATCACGCAAAGCTAATAGCAAAATGCGGTCATCCTGTTCAATGACTGTATCACCCTTAGGAATATCAGCATCATGCTCACGCATAACAGCAAGCACAAGCACGCCCTTGGGTAAGCCTAAGGAATATACAGCGCGCCCTATGAGGGCTGAGCTTTTCTTAACTTTAACTTCCATTATTTCCGCTGCTTCATTGCCCACAGATACACAAGAAATTACGGATTCTTGGCGCACGTATTGTAAGATACTATTAACAGCAGAGTAGCGCAAGCTAACGCTATGGTCTATGCCAATATTTTCAAGTAAGGATAAATATTCTGCTTTATCCACTCGGCAAACTGCTTCACGCAAACCTAAGGATTTTGCTAGTAAGCAGGAGACAATATTAGTATTTTCATCATTAGTTAAGGCCACAAAGGCATGGGTGTTAAGGAGGTTTTCTTCTTCAAAAAGTTTTTTGTCTGTGCCGTCACCATGCAAGATGGTTACTTGCTCAAGCTCATTGGCAAGCTCAGCGCAGCGCGTGGCATCACGCTCAATAAGGGTAACATTAATTCCTTTTTGCGCAAAAGATTCAGCCATATATGAGCCAATACGACCACCACCCATAATACAAACTGATGACAAAACTCCACGAGTACAATTAAGCACTTGTAATAATGCAGGTTGAGCCGAGTCTTGGTAGATAAAATATACAATATCACCTTGTTCAAGCACATCATCCCCAGAGGGGATAATAAGCGACTTGTGGCGCACTATCGCCCCAACCATTATTTGGTCTTCTTGCACTATCTCTCTAAAATGTTTTAGCTTCTTACCTAGTAGAGGGCCGCATTGAATTTTCATGGCAACCATGCAAATGCGTCCGTCTGCAAATTCGCCATACTCCACAGCCCCTGGCAAGGTTAGGCGTTTATCAATGCTATTTACAATTTCCTGCTCAGGGTTAACTAAGGCACTAATATTTAAGGCAGGGTTATCTAGTATATTAGCATAGTTTAGGTATTCTACATGCCGAATGCGCGCAAGCTTTTGGGCTTTTGGGGCAATGGTATTGGCAAAAAGGCAAGCCAAGATATTATTTTCATCGCTATTGGTCACAGCAAGGAAAATATCTGAGTTTTTAAGCCCCATCTCCGCCAAAACCCTAGGGCTTGAGCCAGATCCACACACGGTTTGCACATCCATGCTATCATCCATGCGTTGTAGGGCTTTTTCATTAATATCAATGACAACCACTTCCTTCTGTTCTTGGGCAAGGCGCAAGGCCACGTGGTAGCCAACTTCACCTGCACCAACTATAACCACTTTGCGTGGTTCTTGCTTGGGTTGTGGTTTATAAAACATTTTATATTTCCTTAAGCCATTCTTGTAAGACACTAATTTGTTTTTTTACTGAATTTGGCCCAGTTCCGCCGTGGGTTTCGCGTCTATTAACTGCGGCTTTGTAGTCCAAGATGGCATAAACATCATCAGTAATTTGTGGGCAAACGCCTTGCAATTCTTGCAAGCTTAAATCCTCAAGCCCTTTGCTCATGCCTTCTGCAAGGGCCACGGCCTCGCCAGTTATATGGTGAGCTTCACGAAATGGTATGCCCTTAATTACTAGATAATCCGCAAGCTCAGTGGCATTTAAAAAACCTGCTTTGCAGGCTGCGGCCATGCGAGCTGGCACAAAATGCAATGCCTCTAGCATGCCAGTCATTAATACTAATGATGCTTGTAGGGTTTTATCTGTATCTAGAAAAGGTTCTTTATCTTCTTGTAAATCTCTATTATATGTGAGTGTTAACCCTTTTAATGTGGTTAGCATTGACATTAAGGAACCATAAACACGCCCAACTTTTCCGCGCATGAGCTCGGCAACATCTGGGTTTTTCTTTTGTGGCATTATAGATGAGCCAGTGGCATAACCATCAGGTAAACGCACAAAACCAAAGGCAGGATTGGCCCAAATAATAATTTCTTCACAAAAACGTGATAGATGCATCATGGTACAAGAGGCCGCAAAAAGGCTTTCTGCCAAAAAGTCCCTATCAGCCACAGCATCCATGGAATTATTAAATACGCCATACATATCAAGGTCTTTAGCTACTGATTGCGGGTCAAGCGGATAAGTTGTACCAGCTAAAGCCGCCGCCCCAAGAGGGGATATGCGAACCCTTTTTTCACAATCATGCATGCGCTCCACATCACGCTTAAGCATAAAAGCATAAGCCAATAAATGGTGAGCAAGGCTTACTGGCTGGGCTGGTTGTAAATGGGTGCAACCTGGCAAAATTGTTTCTTGATGCTCAGAAGCCCTTGCTACAAATTGAGCAATGAGAGCGCTGGCAAGGCTTTGCCATTCACGCAAAGCGTCAGAAACATAAAGGCGAAATGCAAGGCCCACTTGGTCATTGCGGCTACGCCCTGTGTGTAGCTTTTTACCCACATCGCCCACCAATTCGGTAAGGCGAGCTTCAATATTCATGTGCACATCTTCAAGGGCCATTTGCCAGTTAAAAGCACCAGCCTCAATTTCATCTTTAACAGCTTGAAGGCCCTGCACAAGTTCAGTTGCCTCTTGTTCTGAAATAATACCTTGCCTTGCAAGCATGTTAGCATGAGCCTTTGAGCCCTCAATGTCATGGGCATAGAGGGCTTTATCATAGGAGCAAGATTCAGTATATGCGGCAACGGCTTCTTCTGGCCCTTGGCTAAAGCGTCCGCCCCAAGCAGTATTTTTTGACATGTTCTTACCTTATTTTCTATTTTTCATGGCTGCATAAGTTTTAAGACGCAAGCCATTTAAGCGAATAAATCCAGCAGCATCTTTATGGTCATAAGTGGCGCACTCCTCAAATGTTGCCAAATCGTGGCAGAAAAGCGTGTTGGGAGAGGTGCGACTTAAAGGCCAAGCAGTGCCCTTATAAAGCTTTAGAGTAACGCTACCACTAACGGTTTCTTGAGCTTGATCCATAAGAGCCTGCATGGCATAACGCTCAGGAGCAAACCAAAAACCATTATAAATTGCTGTGGAATAGCGAGGTATTAACATGTCCCTCACGGCTAAAACTTCACGGTCAAGGCAAATGCCTTCTAAATCTCTATGCGCTGTGTAGAGTATTGTGCCACCAGGTGTTTCATAAACACCACGGCACTTCATGCCAACAAAGCGATTTTCCACCATATCAAGGCGGCCAATGCCATGCTTTGCACCTAATGCATTGAGGGTTTGGATGATTTTTGCTGGTGACATTTTTTCACCATTAATGGCAACAGCATCACCACGCTCAAAATCAATCTTAATAATTTCAGGGGTGTCTGGAGCTTGCTCCACAGGTACGCAAAGCCTATGGCAACTTTCATGTGGTGCTTCGCCTGGATCTTCAAGCTCTCCACCTTCAAAGCTACAATGTAGCATGTTTTCGTCCATGCTATAGCGTTTTTGCGCGGTGGAGATTGGTATGTCGTGCTTTTCAGCAAAAGCGTTTAAGGCTGTACGTGACATCAAATCCCATTCACGCCAAGGGGCAATTACCTGAATGTC
>CAYJCI010000095.1:0-7679 GCA_964368595.1 uncultured Desulfovibrionaceae bacterium | reverse complement strand
ATTGGTTCGGGGTTCGAGTCCCTGATGGCCCACCAGATATTTCAAGCCCTTACGGAAAATTCCGCAAGGGCTTTTTCTTTTTTAGTCTGTTTTATTTCACAGTATTTAAGCATTGATATTTTTTTTACTCTTTTTCGATTAATAAAATTACAAAGATTTTTTAAGTGCACACAATGGCCCCTTTTATAGCAATTGCTATTTTAAATATTTATTAAAATTGTCTAAGCGTGGCGCGCTTTTTCCTTATTCTTTTTTGCAATTCACGTCAAAACCTTGAAAAATTCAATACTTAATAACTTATAAAAAAATATCAAAAATATTTTTTTATGTATTGACATATTATTTGTAACCGCGTATAACTAAATCAATCCTAGAAGAAAATTCTAGCTATACTATATGGGTGCTGGACTAGCACCATCCTCAAAAATACGCATCAGGAGCTCTAAGCTCTGGGGATTGATATCCTCGCCCATTAATTGCATTTCTATCATACTGTCTGTGCATGGGCCCTATTATTCAATTTTGCTTAACACGTTTTTAAGTGTTTTTTTACGTGAATTTTCACTAAATTTTATTTTTAGGAGATTATCATGGCTGACATTTTATTAGCAAAACCATCGAGCAATCAGACAGTTACCATTACACCAACCCCTGAGGATCGTATTGTATTTCAATTTGACCCCAGTGAGGCTTTACTTGAACGCGTTGAAGATAACCTTGTCTTATCTTTTGAGGACGGTTCGGTAATTGAATTAAGCGATTTTTATGTTGCTTATACATCTGACAACATGCCAGAATTTGTTATAGGCGACGCAATTGTTCCAGGCGAATCTTTCTTTGCTGCTTTAAGTGAAGAGCTAATGCCGGCGGCTGGTCCTAGTGCTGCTGGGCCACAAGGTAGTGGCAGTGGTGTTGGGCTTGAGGGTGGTTCTCTCTTCGGTGGTATTGACCGAATTGGCTCCCTTGACCAAAGCTTTGATATTGACGCATTCACCACACCTACCGACACCGACCCCCTCGTTAACCTTGCTCCAACCATTGGCGGATTTGTAATTCTTACTGCTGATGGCCTTACTTCATCTGATGAAAGCATTGAGGTTATCGAGTCTGGCGTTGGTCGTGACGCTAATGGCGATGTTATTGCTAGTGAACCTAACAAAGAGTTCGCAGGCGAGCTTACGATTTCAGGACGTGTTATAGCTTCTGATCCTGATGGCGACCAATTAACCTATTCTATTGTTGATGGTTCAAGCCAATATGGAACTTTGAGCCTCAACCCTACTACTGGTGAATTTACTTTTACTCTAAATGATAGTGCAGCAAATTCACTTGGTCAAAACGACAGATTTATTGAAGAGTTCCTTATTCAAGTTAGTGACGGGCAAGGCGGAACCGCTCAAGGCGTCTTAGAAGTTGCAGTTGTAGGAACTAATGATAAGCCAACCATTGGTTTTGACGATGGTAGTGGTGACTTCGCATTTATTGAATATGGCGTTGGCCGTGATAAAGATGGTGAATTATCTGATAACCCTAACCAAGCTTATAAAATAAACAAACAAGACAATGTAGAAACTGGCAAGCTTGAATTTGATGACGTGGATAATAACCATGAACTATCTTTTAGTGTAACACTTGCTAGCAATACCTTAAATGGCGCTGACCTTAAAGGTATCACCCCCAAAACCGTTGGGGATGAGATTGTCTTAAACGATAAATACGGCACATTTAGGTTTGACACCGAAACTGGTGAATATTCTTACGAGATTAAACGTGGTAGCAACAATAACCCCGTCCATGCCCTTGATCAAGATGATAAACTGGTAAAAGAATTTGTTGTTACAGTTACTGATGAGCACGGTGCCTCCAGTGCGGAAACAATCGTTGTGACCATCACAGGCACTAATGACATGCCAACTTTAACCTTAAAAGATGGTGGAAGCTTATCAGTTAAAGAAGATGTTACTTTAGTAGACTCTTCTATAGCTACTGCTCGCGACGCAGATGACTCAGATAATGCTAAGGGTGAGGAAGATTCACTAACCTTCTACCTTGGCACTGGGGCTGTTCAGTCAACAAAAGGTCCTCTTGATTTAACTGACCTTAAAGCAGAAGGCTCTACGCTTGAGCTTAAATATGGTTCGGTTACTATAGACTCTAAAGGCAATTATAATTACACGCTAAATAATAATCATCCTGATGTACAAGCTCTTGGTGAAGGTGACCCCCTTCCATCAGAAACTTTTAATATTTATGTAAAAGACGAATTTGGCGCTTGGGTTACTAAGGCTGTTACCGTTAATATTACAGGAACCAACGATTACCCAGAAATTGTTAGTACATCTTCAGACGTAGCCTTAAATACTGATGATTCTTACTTAACTAACGGCACTTCCCGAGACGCCACCAAGACCTCTGATAATGGTTTAATAACCTTTACTTCTGTTGAGTCTATGGATGGCGGTAAGGTTACCATTGGTGATGTTGAATTTACTTTTAGTAAAAACACTGACGGCACCTACTCCTTCACCCCAAGTACTGCCGTTAGCAAGGTTGGCGGTTATGGTGATGTTACTGTTAAAGGTTTAGAAGAAGTTGAAGCCGGTAAATTTGAATTAAGCTACACCTACACCCAAAACTCCGCTGCCAACCATTCAAGCGGTGCAGTGTCAGAAAGCTTTGATGTATTAATACAAGATGCTAAAGAAGCAAAAGACAGCACTATAGGTGCAACGACTACAATTACAGTATCCATTGCTGATGACACTATCACCATGGATAATAAAATTAACAATGTTGATACTGACACTGTTCGTATTAGCAGTGAAGTTGAAGGAAGCCTTGGCTCTGCAAGTGGCGTACTAAGCACAGTTGGTGCAGACGCTTTGACTAGTAGCGGCATACACTTTGAAACCATCAGCATTGGTGGCAATGCTGTTAGTGTTGCAGCAGGTCAAAAACTTACTTTAGCAGATGGAACAGAACTTACCCTTAAAGAAACATCTTCCAATACTTTTGAAGCCATGGGTACAGTAGATGGTAGTGAAAAAGCATACTTTACCTTCTCCCTTGCAGCAAATGGAACTTGGAAGGTAACACAGCATGAGTCATTTGTTGATGAAATCAAGCTAACCTTCGGTGCTGATGATATTGATGGTGATAGCGCTAAACATACAGTTACAGTAATTGGCAATACCCTACCTGTGATTGAAAGCGTTGAAGACACAAATATTGGCTTTAACGGCGCCCATGATGTTAATGGTAATCGCATTGATAGCGCGGACCTTACTGGCAAAATCAATTTGAAGGATGATGCCGAGGCTGCTAAGTTTGCAGTAAAGTTTGACGGTAAAGCCCCTATTGATCTTGTGCCTGGTGAAGAAACTTATATTGAAGGCCTTGGCAAGATGACCATTAGCGCTGACGGCGTATACTCCATCGTGCTTGATGACGATTCAAAACAAAATGTTATGTATGATATTGAAGTTGCAGCCTATGACCAAGATGGTGACAGGTCAAACTTTGTAGCCCTTAATGCCAATAATGGCGAATATGAGATTGAGAACATAGCAACCCTAGGTGCATCAACAGGTACCTCTTATAGAGTTGACAGTAGTAATGAAGGCATAAACGACACTTTAGAAATCAACCTGACAGGTAAGATTGCTGGTACTCCAAGTGCCTTAAATGCTGACTCTGGTGGTGTTGGTGAAGATTATATCAACATGGGTAAGGGCAATGATTACTTAGATATAAACATTCATTCTGCTGCACTTTCCCGTGGAATGAGAGCAGCCTCTGGTGGTAATAATAAAGTCGATATGGGTGACGGCAATGATGAAGTAAATATCTTTTTAACCAATAGAGATTATACAGGCGGCGTTGAAAACCTTCATGGCATGTATGTAGCTAGTGGTATTGCTGGCAATCTTACCCAAAACCTCATTAGCACCGCTGGAAGCGACAGCGTAGTTACCGACAATGATAAAGTTATTATCACTGTTGACTCTCAGGCTGTAGGCAATGCAATGAATGCAAAAAACAACGTTACTCTTTCAAACATAGAAAACAAAATTGAAACTGGCGCTGGTAACGATACAGTAGTGCTAGAAGCATCTAGCATAGCAATGAGCGCATTTGCAGGTGTTGTTAATTCGCAAGCCAGAAATATTATTGAAACTGGCACTGGTGAAGATTTTGTATCAATCACTGGTGGCGAATATGCAATGCATACAGATCCTGGTAAGCCAGATGGTAATAAAATTGCAGAAAATAGAATCAGCACAGGCGAAGGCGACGATACCATTATGCTTGATGGTAAGCTCTCTGGTGCTTTAATTGATGGTGGTGCTGATGATGACGTCCTAATCCTAGCCAATAGCTTTGATCACAATACTTATGAATTTAAGGATATGGATGATGGAACCGACGCTCTCTGGCTAAAGGGTGCTAAAACTGAGATAGATAACGTTGAAAGCTTTGAGTTTGACGCTAATGCTCAAGTTATTGATTTTAGCAGAGTTACTGGTGATGGTGTTACCATCAACGGTGGCGGCGGCGCCGATAGCATTTATGGTAGCCAAGGTGATGACCTAATCTTTATGAATGCACAAGACGTATTCATTGATGGTGGCTTAGGCATGGACATCCTGCTTGTGGGTGTTAAAAACCTAGATGGCGTCAAAGAAATGCTTGATAATGGCTCTATTAAAAATACAGAAATCATCGTTTCTGGTGAAGTAGATGGCAAAAACAACGAAGATGTGCTTGCAGAACTCGGCATAGAAAAAACAACTAATGACAAAGTTAAAATTACTGGTGAAGGCTGGAGTGAAGGTAAGGATCTAGGTGGCTTTACAGAGTTTACCCATGACGAAAATGATATCACTATCCTTGTTGAAACATTAAAATTGGAAACTGGCGCAGGCTAGTATCTAAATAACTATAACCTTTAGTTCAACCCCCATTGAGGTGTACGAAGTAAATGCCTATCAGGCTAACTTTGGAAACTCAATGGGGGTCTTTATTTATTAAAATTTGATTGATTAATCATTTAAAAAAATTTATTTACCTGTTTAGTTGAATCTGCCGATGCTGAAAAACACGTTTCTACGCATTTTTCAAAAAGACACGCCCACTCCAAACACCGCTTTGCGGCCGCAGGAAGTTCGACCCAACGGGCGGCAAAGCCGTTTACGTGGTGAGTTTACGAACCTTACGTAAATCGTACGCAACGCAATTCCTGCTTGTTTTCCGTGGCGCACAATTTGAGCTTTGCTCAAATTGTGTTAGCCGCCGCTTGAAAAACCATTTTTTTGTGTCATAAAATCTCCAAAAAAGTATGCTTTACATCCTTTTTTCTGGCAATTTTATTAGAATATTTTGATTAAAAAATGTTATTATTTTAGTAGTTTTAACTGTTTTTCAGCGTCGACTATTTAAAAAAATTTATTTAACTGTTTATATAATAATTTCTTGCTTGAATACGCAGTTTACTTTAAATAAAATATTATCTAATTTTTAGCAGTTAAAATACCTTTTAAGGACATACCATGACTATAGAAAAGCAAAACTTAATTGCACCACGCTCCCATGTTAGCCTTGCCATGCGTCATGCCCAAAATGGTCATAAAGGCGGGGTGTTTTGGTTCACTGGTCTTTCTGGTGCTGGAAAATCCACCATTGCACACTTAGTTGAACAAAAACTATTTGCCCAAAACATGCTCATAAACGTGCTAGATGGTGATATTATTCGCACTGGTCTTTGTTCTGATCTTTCATTTAGCCCTGAGGGGCGGGCAGAAAATGTGCGCCGTATTGCCGAGATTGCTCGCATATTATCAATGCAGGGTTTTATTTGCCTTTGTGCCTTCATTTCTCCACTAAAACAACATAGGGACATTGCGCGCCATGTATTGCAAGAATATTATCACGAGATTTATGTTTCTTGCCCACTTGAAGAATGCGAGCGCCGTGATGTTAAAGGCTATTATAAACTTGCTCGTGAGGGCAAAATTAAGAACTACACTGGCATTTCAGCCCAATATGATACACCTGTAAATCCAGACCTTTTGCTTGAAACTAACAAGTTTAGCATGGATGAATGCGCAACAATGGTACAAGAGTTTATTCTACAAAATGTAAAAAACACTAATTAGTCGTCCGACTAATTAATTGTACAAATTTAAATTGTACAATTAAATACCTACATTTTAACTATCTAAATTTATACAATAAATCTAACTGAACTTTTCTAGCTATTTAATCCCCAATAATAAACTATTCATATTATTTATTCTTTCTAGCCAACTCCAGCACTTGACTTATTGGTAATTATTACTATTTTACTATGAAATAGCATTAAGCCAAAGGAGAATTATGAAAAAACTCATTATTTTAACGCTTATTTTTAGTTATTTAGGTATTGTAACTGCAAGTAATATTGCTCTTGCTGAGGGAGTCGCTAGAACCATGATATTAAATAAATTAACACCTGAGGAAGAAAAAATAATCATTCATAAAGGCACAGAAGCACCATTTACTGGTGAATACAACGATAATAAAGCCAAAGGTTTATATGTCTGTCGCCAATGTGATGCGCCACTTTATCATTCTCAAGATAAGTTTAATTCCAATTGTGGCTGGCCAAGCTTTGATGATGCCATTGCTGGTGCTGTGCTACGTTTGCCTGATGCAGATGGCAGACGTGTTGAGATTGTATGCGCTAATTGCAACGGGCATTTAGGGCATGTTTTTGAAGGTGAAGGCTTTACTGAAAAGAACACACGCCATTGTGTTAACTCTCTTTCCATGAAATTTATTGCCGATGCAAAGCCGCCTAGTGTTGCTTTTTTTGGTGGTGGGTGTTTTTGGGGTGTGGAGGATGGATTTTCAAAACTACCTGGTGTGCTAAACGTAATTTCGGGCTATATGGGTGGTGAAAAGCCCTTCCCCACTTATGAAGAAGTGTGCACAGGCTCCACAGGCCATGCTGAAGTTGTGAAAGTTGAATTTGACCCCACAAAAACTGATTTTGAAACTTTAGCCAAGTTCTTTTTTGAAATTCATGACCCAACGCAGCTAAATCGCCAAGGGCCAGATGTGGGCACACAATATCGCAGTGTAATATTTTATGCAGATGATGCTCAGCTCAAAACATCGCAAAAGCTAGTGGATATTTTAACCACGAAAGGCTTAGAAGTAGCAACAGAAATTGCACCTGCAGTTCCATTTTTTGCAGCTGAGGATTATCATCAAGATTTTACTAAGCGTACTGGGCGTGGTGGTTGCCATTTGCCTGTAAAGCGTTTTGACAATTAGCAACTTTACCTTAAAGTTTAATTGTTTTTTAAAGTGTAAATGGTAAAATCTTCAATAAAAATATAAACCATAATTATGGCGCAAAAAAACCCCACAAGTGAAAAATTTGTGGGGTTTGAACATTTAAAGATATTAATTAGTTGAGCTTTGCTTAAATTTTGTTAGCCTTCGCTTGAAAAACCATTTTCTTGCGTCATAAAATCGCCCAAAATATATGCTACACACCCTTTTTTCTGGCAATTTTATTAGAATATTTTGATTAAAAAATGTTATTATTTTAGTAGTTTTAACTGTTTTTCAGCGTCGACTATTTAATAGCAGTTACACAACTATCAACTAAGGGTACAAATTCATCAGTATCG
>CAYJCI010000094.1:2060-7732 GCA_964368595.1 uncultured Desulfovibrionaceae bacterium | reverse complement strand
GGCATGGGCGTGCCAAACCTTCTAAAAAGATACTCCGCACGTGCCGCCGATAATAACCTTGCTTGGTAGATGAATGGTTCATCTGTAAATCTATCAAGCACGGTATTAGCCTTGGACTTAAAAGCAAGGGCAAAAAGCTCTTCCCATGCGGCGTAAATTTTGTCTGGATGATATTTTTCCATGACAAAGTTAAATGCTGCTTCTCCCATTTCTTTTCTTAAATTATCATCAGCCATAAGACGTGCAAGGCACTCACTCAAAGAATGAGCGTTATCAACTTGTGCAAGCAAGCCTGTTTTTCCTTCAATAATCACATCATTCATAGCTGTGCACGCAGTAAATCCAACCACGGGTAGGCCAGCACTCATGGCTTCAAGCACTGAGTTTGGAAATCCTTCATAAGCTGAAGGAAGGCAATAAATTTGAGCTTCAGCATAAGCCCTTACTGTGTCAATGCATTTTCCACGCAAGAAAATTCTATCACTAAATTTACTATTTTTAATTTGCTTAGCTATTGTTTTTTCGAGCTTCCCATGCCCCCACATTTCTAAATCCCATTCGGGGTACTTTTCTGCAAGCAAGCAAAAAGATTCAATCATTATATTGGGGTTTTTCTGCTTATCAAGGCGAGCTAGATATAATAATTTCTTACGTTTACCAACAAAGCCTTCAGGCTTGGCAGGTTCAAATTTATCGGGCAAAGTATTGGGAATAATATGTGTTTTGTCTTGCCAATACTGTGGAATGGAATCTACAAAAGATGGTAAAAGCTCATGAATTATATCGGCACTACTTAAAACAGCGTATCTACCAGCACGATGCCACCCTATATTTTCAATATATATTAGAGGGTCGCAACGTTCAGAACAAATAAGAGGGATACCGCTTCCCTTACAAAGCACAGACCAATAAAGGAAATAACCGCCAGACTCCATGGCTAAAAATACATCTACATTTTCACGCACCAAGTAAGCGCGTAAAGCGTTCATATCTGATTGTTTACCCCGAAAGCTTGCCAGAATAAACTTTACTCTCTCATCTAAGGGGTAGACAGGAGTAGTTTTGCCCTTCATGGCAAAGGAAATTACTGTTACCCTATATCCACGCTCTACCAAGGCAGCAGACAAATTGCGTACAACACGCTCTGTCCCCCCACGGCTGGTACATAAAGAACCATTGGCAATGACAATATGCTTAGGGCTACTTGCTGCATCAGTCACAAATATCCCCCTTAGGGTAGTCCATGCTATAGACTATGCTGTGCAGGGGCATAGAATATCCAAAATCTCGCCACAGCCACTCACGTCTTGCACAAGCCACAAGGCGTGCCTTAGCGGCAAGTGGATCCTTAGAAAAAGCATCTAAAGCAGTGTTTCCCTTGCAAGCGGCGGCCTTTTTGATTAAAGAGTCCCACGCATCAAAGATACTACCTTCGTTATATTTTTGCATAGACAATCTAGCATTGTCACCAAGTCTTTGGCGCAACTCAGCGTCTAGTATAAGCCGTTCAAGGCCTTTTGCCATGGCCTCTGTTGTCATATCTTCAACTATAAGGCCATTATGCTCATGCTCTATAAGCTCTTGTACACCTTCACACTTTGCAAAAGCAATACAAGCTAAGCCGCTGGACATGGCCTCCAAAAGTGAATTGGGCATACCCTCAGTGCGCGAAGAAAAGCAATATATGTGCGATGAGGCATAAGCGCTTTCTACATCATGTACTTCACCTAACAAAACTAATTGCTTGTCTAAATGTAATTCTGCCGCATAAGTTTTTACCTTGCTACGGTCTTGCCCGTCGCCTGCTATATGCATTTCCCATTGTGGATATTGTTTAGCAATTAAAGCAAAGGCATCTATGGCAAGTCGCCATTGCTTTAAGTCGTCATCAAGGCGAGCAAGCCACAGGATTTTATAGTTTTTGTCATTTTCACCCTTGGGCATGGCTTGTTTACTTGGTATGTCAACGGCATTTGGTATTACATGAATACGCTCATGCCAAATTTCTGGAATAGACTGAACAAAGGACTGGAACATTAGATGTATGGCATCAGCTCCACTCATGGCTGCAAGGCGCACTTCTCGAGAGCTGAACATATTTTCTATGGTAGCAGGGGAGTGACGTTCAGAACAAACATAGGGAATTCCTGTACCCAAGAGCGTTACAGCCCAAAGCATTTGATGCCCATCTGCCAAGGGGCAAACGCATACATCAGGATTTAATTGGCGTAGTTCATCTCTAAGTTTTTGTATTTGAAGATTTTTATCTGTGCTCTTGTAATATTTAATTTGCACATTTGAATCTAAATGATACATTTGACCCAATTGCTCATAACCATGCGGAGGGGCTGGTTTTTCATTGGGGGGCAAACTCAAGGCTGAGATAGCATATTTTATTTTATAAAGAGGGTAGAGGATGCGAGGTATGGGCTTTTGAGAGTAGAGGGTTACTTTATGCCCACGTTTAATCATGGCATTGGCTAATCGCACAACAAATTTTGGTATACCACCACGTTTAGTGTAGTGATTTACAATCATTATATTTAATGATTTTTCATGCATATCAAGCCTATTATATTTCACCTATTTTCAAGGCTGGGTTTCCCATCATGCGGCAATTATCTTTACATCCCTTATATACAATTGCCCCGGGAGCAATTTGATTATTATGTCCGATTTTAGCTTCATTTAATATAATACTCTGTGGTCCCAAGTGATTATAAGAACCAAGCCTAGCTCCACCAAGTACCATTGCATATGGTCCTAAAAAGTTAAAGTCACCTATCTCAGCATCATGAGATAAATTTACTGCACCATTTAGGTAGTTTGCATTGCCAATCTTCACATTGCAATGCACAGTACATCCGCGCTGAAAGATATTACCTTCACCCATGTCAGCAGTAGGAGAAATTGAACTCCATGGATGAATAAGATTCATTAAATGAGCACCAGCTGCTTTATATTCTTCAAAAATTTCTTGACGAATTTTAGCCTGTCCTATGCCTATAATATAATGTGTATTGTGTATATCTATCGTTTTAGTATCAAGCTCCATATGTGCCAAATGTTTTAAATGCGCTTTATATCCCTTCCAAGGCAAAAAACCTTGAAATTGATAATAGTGCTGTAAATTGGGGCTGGCAGCAAAAATATCTTGCAAAATTTCATAACATTCGCGGGCTGCGCCAGAATTACCTATAATTACAACATTCTTCATTAATAACATCCCCCACCCATGACAAAATTTTGTCCTGTAATCCAGCGTGCCTTGTCCGACAATAAAAAAGCAACCATATGTGCAATATCTTCTGGAGTTCCAAAACCTAAGGGGTAGCGTGCCAATTGTTCTTCACGATAATTTGCACCCATAAAGTCTTCAGCTTGTTTTTGTAATGGTGTATCAATAATACCTGGGGCAAGGCAATGCACACGTAAACCACGGTTTACCATTTCTTGGCTCATTACATTGGCGGCTGTAGCAAGAGCTGATTTTGCAGAACCATATAGTAAGTGCCCCTTTTCAGGAAAGACGGCAGAAGAAGAGGTGAGAAAAAGTATAGCTGCGCCCTTTACAAAATTGCGACGATCAGAAAAACCCTTAGCTAAAAGCATGGGGACATGAAAATTTAAGTCAAAGTGTTTACGAGCTTGTTGCAAATCATAGAGTTGCAAGCTATCCATAAGACCTTCACCTGCGGCGTGCACCAAACCCCATAGCTTACCGTATTTTTCACGCAAACTAGTTATCCATGTTGGCAATGCGTCCATATTATTCATAAAGTCACATTGCTCTGTGTGCCATTTATCTGGGTTTGCGCAAAGTTCTTTTGCCTTGGCAAGTTTTTGTGTGTCTCTACCTTGCGCTATAACTGAAGCACCTTGTGCGTTGAGATAACTTGCTACACCAAGCCCTATGCCGGAGGATGCACCAGTTACAAGAATTATTTGATCATTTGTAAAAGTCACCGATGTCATCCAATAATTTTGCCTTGAGCAAGGTCTATAATGTCAGAAACTTGTACACATGGCTTTATCATTTCAAAATTAATTTGCTGATTGAAATGACGGTCAAAAAAAGCAATAAGTGTCATTATGGCCAATGAGTCCCATTCTTCCAGCTCAACAAGTTTGCAATGAGCTTCGATAGGGTCATCGCATTGTAATATATCTTGAAAATTTATAAGAAATTCTTGTTTTGTCATAATCTTGTCCCATTTTACATCATATTATTTATTTTTAATGCGCTGTTGCCAATATTCAATGTTTTCTTGACGTGACATATGCCCCTTAGGCTTGATATAATCAAGCACAGGAGCACAATCCCATTCTTCAATATTGCAAATGCATGAAGCCCACGAAAGCCCCACGCCATAACCACATAATAACATATTATCGGGAGCAATATTCGTTCCAAACTCTTCACAAAGAGCTATGGGGATAGAGGCAGAGGCAAGATTTCCATACTTCCCAAAGGAAGAGCTTGGTACTTTTTCCATAGAAAAGCCAACTTTTAAAGCTATATTTTCAATGATTTGCTTGTTGGCTTGATGTAATATGCACCAATCAAGTGTATCAGGAGATGCCTGTGCATACTGCATGATTTTTTCTATATGATTGGGCACAACAGACATAGTAAAATCAAAAACTTTTGCGCCGTCCATATACGTTTCAATTAATTGCCAAGGGACGCCATTGGCGTCAATAATATCTTTGGTACAAGGGGTATTTTGCTCATTATCACGCAAAAATGATATGCGGCCTTGCCCAGCAGGGCAAATTATGGCTTCAAAACCGCTACCATCTGTACCACGTCCAAAATACATGGGGGAAGAATCTTTTTGATATTCGAGAAGTGTTGCGCTCCCGCCATCACCAAAAACAGGTGCAATTATTCGATTGCGCTCATCTCTCCCAGCTGGATGCGCGTCACCAACAAGCAGTAAGACACGCTTACTCGCACCGGATTCTATCAATGAACCAGCAAGCCACAGGGCATAAACATAGCCAGAGCAACCTTGATTTACGTCAAATGTAGCACAATGTGTGGGTAAGGATAGCCTATGCTGCAATTCACAGGCTGTGGCTGGCAGTCGCCAATCAGGGCATTGACTAACAAAAATTAAAGTATCAATTGTGCTTCGTAAATTAGGGAATTTAGCAAACAAATCTTCAGCAGCAAATGCACTTAAATCTGATGCAGTTACGTTGCCTTGAACAATGCGTCGCTTATCAATACCCACAATATTACGAATGCGATTTACTTTTTTTAAGCTTCCACCGTAATGCTCGGTTTCGTCCTCGATAGATATTTCATGTTCAGGTACAACAGAACGAATAGCAGTAATTTTAACATTATGATAAGTATTAAACATAGTAAATGGGGGTAAAAATAATAAAAATCAAAAAATGAAATGCCTAGCTTGCATGCTTAACGAGTATACTCGTATAAAACTATATCTCATGTCAGTGCGAGTTTACGATGCTTCGTTATTCACAAAACATGAAGATGGATAGAAAGTACCCCGTATGCATAGTGTTAGCATTTTGGCATACATTCATCATACAAAAACGCTAGTCGAAAAGTAGCCAACCAGCGCAAATCACGAGATTTAATATTGTACTTTATATGCATATCTGTCAATATTTTTTTGATTTTTCTAGGCTTACAAACA
>CAYJCI010000094.1:0-1960 GCA_964368595.1 uncultured Desulfovibrionaceae bacterium | reverse complement strand
AATGTTGTTGGCTTAGATAACCTTAATGATTACTATGATATAAATTTAAAGAAAGCAAGATTAACACAGCTTGAAAATTGTAGAAATTTTAGATTTATTTTAGGTGACATTGCAAAGTATGATCTAATTAAAGATTTGTTTGATACTGAAAAATTTACACATGTAGTAAACTTAGCAGCGCAGGCGGGTGTTCGATATAGCTTAGAAAACCCCATGGCATATGTTCAGTCAAATTTGGTTGGCTTTGCAAACCTTTTAGAAGGTTGTAGGCATAATAGTGTTGAACACTTTGTATTTGCATCCTCAAGTTCTATCTATGGTTTAAATAGCGAACGCCCTTATCAAGAAAGCCATAATGTGGACCATCCCATAAGTCTTTATGCTGCATCAAAAAAATCTAACGAGCTCATGGCGCATTCATATAGTCATTTATATAACTTACCATGTACTGGCTTGCGTTTTTTCACTGTGTATGGACCTTGGAGTAGGCCAGACATGGCATTGCATCTATTTACCACTGCCATAATAAATGATAAGCCCATAAAAATATTTAATAATGGAGATATGCAACGCGATTTTACATACATAGACGATATAGTTGAAGGAGTGGTTCGCGTACTTAAAAAAACACCTCAAAGAAATCCAAATTGGAACGCAAAAATTGCTGATCCAGCTAGCAGTAGTGCACCGTGGAAAATATACAATATAGGTAATAACACTACAATATCACTAAAAAACTTCATTGAACTTTTAGAAAAGCATTTAGGCAAAAAAGCCATAAAAGAGTATTTACCAATGCAACCGGGGGATGTGCAATCAACTCATGCTGATGTGAGTGCGCTTATGCGTGATACAGGCTTTTCACCAAATACACCTTTAGACGTTGGTCTTGCTAAGTTTGTTTCGTGGTATAAGGACTATTATAATTTAGCATGATTACATATGCTTTACGTTGCCCATAATATCTTAGCCTGAGTCTTGACCTGATATTTTTTACTAGACGCACCTTAAATCCAGCAAATTAATTAATAATATTAGCGTATTATTAATTTAAAGTATTCATTGTAGTAGAGCACCTTTCCCACTTTGATTAATTTATAAAGCCTCAGTTTCAACTTTTGATAGCCAATAATGCAATGTATTATAAAGAGTTGCCGCTTCAATGGGTTTTGTAATGTGGTCATTCATCCCATGTGCAAGGCTTATTTCTTTATCACCCTTCATGGCATGGGCAGACATGGCAATGATTGGTAGTTGGTCGTATTTTTTTTGCTCACGTATTTTTTGCGTTGCGGTATAGCCATCCATAATAGGCATTTGAATATCCATAAGTATGGCATCGTAATTATTTTTATCTAGCATATCAAGAGCTTGTTGCCCATTTTCTGCTATGTCCAAAGTATAGCCAACTGTTTGTAATATTTCTTTAGCAACTATTTGATTTATTTCATTATCTTCTACAAGGAGTAGGTGAGTAGGGGAGGTTGGGCCTGCTGTGTAATCACTTGTAGGTAGTGCCTCATGCTCATTTGCTGTTGTCATATCTTCAGCCAGAGGGAATACCACGGTAAAAGTAAAACTTGTGCCTTTATTAAGTTCACTCTCCACTGTAATTTCGCCACCCATGAGGTTAACAATACTTTGGGAGATAGCAAGCCCCAAGCCTGTACCGCCATACTTGCGGGTAACGGAAGTATCTGCCTGCGAAAATGCTGAAAACAGTTTGTTTATTTGATCTTCTGATAAGCCAATGCCTGTATCACTTACGATAGTAGTGAAGTGAAGCTTGCCATCTTGTATCTCGCTTTCTGCTTCTAAGAATATTTTGCCACCTGGGTTAGTAAATTTAATGGCATTACTTATGAGGTTAAAAACAACCTGCTTTAGACGCAATGCATCACCAATTACATACACGTGGGCATGCTCACTGCAAGATAGGTCAAAAATTAGGCCTTTTTCT
>CAYJCI010000093.1:0-7879 GCA_964368595.1 uncultured Desulfovibrionaceae bacterium | reverse complement strand
CTTATAGGTTTGATTGAATTTGCTGCAACTTTGGTAGGCTTTTTACAAATTCAAGAGCTAGTCTTAGCTGATTATCATTTTCCAATTGCTTGGCAATTTCTTCGGCTTCTTTGTCTTTAGATTTGGCCTTGGACTTATCTTTTGCTTTATCTTTATTTTCGCTATCCTTACTGTCCTTTTCATCCTTGCTTTCAAGGTGCCTTGAAAGATCTTTTTCACGCAGGAAGCGAGGGGTCTTTTTGTCCTCTTCGTCTACTGGTTCAAAAGGTATTTCAATGTCAGGTACTATCCCTTCTGCTTGGATAGTATCGCCGTCTGGGGTGTAATACAAAGCAACAGTTAGCTTTAAGCCAGAGCCATCAGGTAAAGGAATAATGTTTTGTACAGATCCCTTACCAAAAGTTTTTTCACCAAGGATCATTGCTCGATTATGATCACGCAAAGCGCCAGCCACAATTTCAGAAGCAGAGGCTGAACCAGCGTTTACCAATACAACCATTGGTGTGCTTACATCTGTACCTTGTTTTTTAGACTTATATTCACGCAAGGCAGTTTTATTGCGTCCACGAATGGAAACAATGCTACCCTTGGTTAAAAATGTATCTGAAACGCTAACTGCTTCATCCACAAGCCCACCTGGGTTATTACGCATATCAAGAACAATGCCTTTCATTTCTTTTTTCTGTGCATTTTCAATGGCTTCGTGAAGTTCATCGGTGGTGCGCTCAGAAAAACGAGTAATGCGAAGCCAATGATAACCTTCTTCAAGCTCCTTAGCTTTTACACTAATTAGCGGGATGGCATCTCTAACAATACTAACAGTTTCTGGCATATTAGTATTGGCATGCACAATATCAAGCTCAACCGCTGTGCCCTTAGTTCCGCGAATGCGTGAAACAACTTCCTGCAAGCTAAGCTCTTGAGTTGGTTCACCATCAATGGCTATGATTATATCACCTGGCAAGAGCCCAGCTCTAAAGGCTGGAGTATCTTCAATGGGTGACACTACTGTAACTTGGCCATTTTCTAAAGAAATTTCAATACCAACACCAGAAAACTCGCCTGATGTATTTTCCTGCATTTCTTTATATTCTTTAGGTGTCATAAAGGTTGAGTGGGGGTCAAGACCCTCTAGCATGCCTTTAATAGCGCTATCTAACAACTCTTTAGAGGTAGTATCGTTAACATAATTACGCTCTACTAAATCAAGAACTTGGCTAAAGCGCTTTAGCGAGTCAAATTTGCTTTCTTCAGCAAAGGCCATGTGTGCTGTGCAGCAAATAATCAAAGCAATGGCAAAAATAATTTTTAAACAATTATGCATGAAATCCTCCAAGAAATAGCATAATAGCAACTTTACACTATTAAATAACCTAACTTTGTGAGCAGATTAAGTTTAATAAGGCGCTTTGCTAACGTATACGCACATCAAGCCCATTATCACCATACTTCAAATAGCGTACTGATGCTGGGGTCTTTTTTAAGTCAATAACAATACGAGTACCATCTTTTTGTTGCCCAATGCGCACATTGCTAACAAAATCATTCTTAGGCACACCAGGGGCTTTAACCTTCCAATCGCCAGTGAGGTCAAGCACGATTCTTGGTGGGTCTTTTAGTTGCATGGATTTATACGGTGGAACTTGCGTACTATCAAGGCGCACAGTAACACCATTGCCAATGCTTAAAATACTAATTTTTTTAATGGCTTTAGCAACTGCTGGTTTTGCAGGCTCTGGCTTTTTTTCTTCACTGGTGGTTGGCTTAGCTTGAGGCTTTTCAGCTTCTTTTGGCTTTTCCTCTACCTTAGCAACTTCTTTAGGTTCAGCTGGTGTAGCCTTTGGGGCTTCTGGTGCTACTTCTGGTTTTGCTTCAATGCTTGGTGCTTGGCTTGCAGGTTTTGTAGCTTCAGAGTCCGTTGCTGGAGTAGTTGCTGGTGCTAATGTTTCAGCAGAGGGAGCAATGGGTGAAGGAGTGCTTGGAGCAAGGGGGGCATTTTTTGACCAATCTTCAACATTTGCAGGTGCAGTGGGCGGTGTTAAAGCCGCTGTGCTTTGAGCTGGTTTAGTTATTGGTTTAATTTCGGTTTTGCTTGCATCTTCAGGTGAGCTGCTTGTGCTAGTATTCACTTCGCTTTGAGCTGTTGCTTTAGTAGGTTTTGGCTCAGTGCTGTATTCATTATAAGCAACTAATGCCATGCCTAATAAAATTACCCCAACTACGGTGAGGGCCATGTTTTTATTCATATATACTCCTAAAATAGTACATTATTTATGGGAATCATAAAACAATATTAATTTTAACATAGAATATACAAAATGAAAAGTGCTAAAATAAGTATAAATAATAAATAGTTGCAAGGCTATATTTAATTGACGCCTTGGTTGTAATAAGATAAAGTTTCACTCGCTCTTATTATGCTTCAACAATAGTTTAGGTGAAAATTATGAAATTTTATATTTATTTATGCTTGGCTTGTTTAATGCTTATGGGCTGTGCTTCATCTGGTGGATATAGTGCACAAAAAAATATCCATGAAATTGCACAAAATGGATTTAAAGTTCAAAAATATAAAACTTCTACATTTACGCTCTATGGGCTTTTGCGCCCAGCAAAGGGGCAAAGCACATCCTTGCATGTATATATTGAAGGTGATGGCTTTGCTTGGGTTCGGCGCAATAAGGCTTCAGTTAACCCAACCCCAACTGATAATGTAACCCGAAGCCTTGCTGAATATGACCCCAGCGATGCCGCAGTGCTATACCTTGCAAGGCCCTGCCAGTATGTAAAGGCTGGTGATATGAATATGTGTAGTCAGAAATTTTGGACTAGTCATAGGCTTGCACCAGAAGTCATCATAGCTTTGAATGAAGCCATAAATCAGGCAAAACAAAATATTAATGCACAAGATATTTCAATTGTTGGCTATTCTGGCGGTGGTGGGGCGGCGGCACTCGTTGCAGCAAAGCGTAATGACGTAAAATTCCTTGGTAGTGTTGCAGGCTTGCTTGACCATGTAAAATGGACAGATATGCACAAAGTAAGTCCACTAATTGGTTCTTTAAATCCTGCTGATAGTGTGCATTTGTTAAGAAATATACCACAGTTACATGTGAGCGGTAAGGATGATAAAATAGTACCCCCTGCATCACAAAAATCCTATTGTGATGAATTAAATCAAAATAATGCATGCATTGCGCTGGACGGTGTTGAGCATTCCGACGCTTGGCATAGAGTTTGGAACTATAGCGCTATGCCTTAAGTTTTGAAGTTAAATTTATTGGAGTTTAATTTTGTTTAATTGGTTTGATTTTGTACTTTATGCTTTGATTACAGCAATTACACCTGGTCCTAATAATATTATGTCCATGTCCAATGCTGGGCGTTTGGGTTTTGTAAAGTCTTTGCCGTTTAATTTTGGTATCTTTGCTGGATTTTGCGTTGTAATCACATTTTGTACGCTTTTTAGCACTCTGCTATCTGAGTTAATCCCCATTATTGAATGGCCCATGTTAATCCTTGGGGCTACATATATATTATATTTGGCATTTAAAACTTATAGGAGTACTAATGAAATTGAAGAAGCACAGGTAAAAAATAGCTTTTTTACTGGTATGACTTTTCAATTTATTAATCCAAAATTTTACATTTATTGTATTATATCAATGGATATTTATGTTCTCCCGCATTATGCTGATAATATCTATGCAATTGTTGGTTTTTCTTTCTTATTATGCTTTATTGGCTTTGCTTGTACTTTACTCTGGTCTGCCTTTGGTTCAGCATTTAAATTATTATTTGCCAAACATGCTAAAATTACAAATACAATTATGGCCTTGCTCTTAGTGTATTGTGCTTTTAGCTTGCTGGCTTCACATGCCACAAGCTTGCATCTGAAATTCTTTGTAATGTTTACAGTTGTATTGCTGGTGGGTTGTACATACATAAGCCTGCGCCTTGTTTACCCTACCTCCTTACAAGGATGGAAAAGATACTTGGCCTATGCCCTTTGTTATACGCCATTAATTTATTTGCCGGCGCGTTATCAGGTAAGAATTCTTGTAGAACTTGGTGAAAGGATGCCATATTGGCTTGAAGTTACTTTATTTACTTCATTTATTTTAATGGGTTCTTTGTCAGTCATAGCCACTTTAAGCATAGTTGCGGATTTGGTATTGTTAAGCAAATGGGGCATAGCTCGTCTTAAAAATAAAAAGAACATGACGTTAAAGAACGAATCTACAAAGCAAATTCCTAATAAAAGCAGGCGATTATTTTTACAAAATTCACTCAGTGCTGGCATTATGACTGTTGGTGCAGGTTTTGTGGGTTATGGTGTTAATGAGGCTATGGGCATGCCAGCTGTGAAGCATATTTTGGTGCCTGTATCAAATCTTCCTACAGAATTTCAGGGTTTTAAAATTGTACATCTCACAGATTTGCACATTAATAGGCCAGCGCCTGTGAGCCGTCTTGAAAAAATTGTGCAAAACATAAATGAACTTAATGCGGATTCTGTCGTAATTACTGGTGATTTGTCTGATAGCGATCCTTTGTATATACAAAATGAACTAGAGCCATTACGGCACATTAAAGCTACGAATGGTAAGTATTTTGTAAGCGGTAATCATGAATATTATACAGGCATAGACGGCTGGCTTAAAGAAATTGCAAGGCTTGAATTTATTAATTTGCACAATGAGCATAGAGCTATACTGCGCAATGGCAAGCGCTTACTTATGTGCGGTGTGCCAGATATAACAGCCCCACGCATGTCGTCACATACCTCTGACCCTATTTTAGCACAGCAGGGTAGTAAGGATGGTGATATTAAAGTGCTATTGGCCCATCAACCACAAAGCATTTATGAAGGCTTAAAGGTTGGTTATCATGTGCAACTTTCAGGGCACACTCATGGCGGGCAGTTATTTCCTTGGACATATGTAACGGATTTGGTGCAACCCTATATCCATGGATTATATAAGGTTGAAAATACACAGCTTTATGTTAGCCGTGGCACTGGCTATTGGGGCCCGCCCTTACGAATTGGCGCACCACCAGAAATTGCACTTATAGAACTAGTTAAGGCTTAAAGATTTAGACTTTTCAAATATTTTTAGTTTCTTAACGGCTTAAAATATAGAGTGTTATAATTTAACAAGCTTGGTTAAAAATATTATTGTTTTTAGCCAAGCTTTATTTTGGCTTAATTAGTCGACACTGAAAAGTTTTTATCTGCCTTTCAGTGCCGACTATTAATTAGGCTTTTAGAAGTGTTGCAAGGTCTTCCTCTGCTGTGGTGGTTGGTTGTATATTCCATGTATCCACAAGCACTTTTAATACGTCAGGTGAAACAAAGGCAGGCAGTGAAGGGCCAAGGCGTATGTTTTTTACACCAAGTGCCAATAAGGTTAGTAAAACAGATACTGCCTTTTGCTCATACCATGATAATACTATTGATAGTGGCAAATCATTAACATCGCAATCCAAGGCTTTTGCAAGGGCAAGGGCCACTTGAACTGCTGCGTAGGCGTCATTGCATTGGCCTACGTCCAATAGGCGAGGGAAGGGGCCAAGCGTTCCTAAATCTTTATCAAAGAATCTAAATTTTCCGCAAGCAAGTGTGAGGATTAGAGTGTCTTTTGGGGTTTTTTCTACAAACTCAGTGTAGTAATTGCGCCCAGGCTTTGCACCATCACAACCACCCACAAGGAAAATATGCTTCAAAGCACCAGTTTTAACAGCATCAAGCACGGCGGGAGCTGCATCTAATAAAGTTTGGCGACCAAAGCCCACAGTTACGTGGCCTTTATCCGTATCTTCTGTATAGCCTTCCATGCTAAGCGCTTTCTCAATTACTTTAGTAAAATCACCCTGCGGACAGTGCTCAACATTAGGATAAGCAACAGCGCCAGTGGTAAATATTTTATCCCCGTGGGTACCGGGGTTTTGGATACAGTTAGTGGTAAAAAGCACAGCACCGGGGAAATCAGCCATTTCTTTTTTCTGATTTTGCCATGCTGTACCAAAGTGCCCAGCAAGGTGACTGAAGGCTTTAAGCTTTGGATACCCGTGCGCAGGGATCATTTCACCATGTGTATAAATATTAATGCCCTTGCCTTCGGTTTGTTTTAATAAATTATACAAATCCAACAAGTCATGACCAGAAATAACAATGGCTTTACCCTTTTTTTGCCCAAGTGCAACTTGAGTTGGTTCAGGGTGCCCAAAATATTCTGTATTGCCTTTTTCTAAAAGCTCCATGGCTCTTAAATTAGCATGCCCACAATCCATAACAAGGCTTAACCAGTCTTGCAAAGAGTGTTCTTCCACATTGCCTTGCTTGTCAGGCATTCCTGCAGCTAAAGCCTTTTTGATGTAATTATATACAGTGTCGTCGCTTCGACCTAAAATTGCTGCGTGGTCGGCGTAGGCTGCAACACCCTTAGTTCCATAAAGTATTATTTGCATGAGTGAAT
This sequence comes from uncultured Desulfovibrionaceae bacterium, assembly GCA_964368595.1. Classification (GTDB taxonomy): domain Bacteria; phylum Desulfobacterota; class Desulfovibrionia; order Desulfovibrionales; family Desulfovibrionaceae; genus CAYJAD01. Next base: position 1,400 of record CAYJCI010000093.1, on the reverse strand, counting down.
TTATATTCACATCATCAGACATGGTTTTTGTAGACCAAGCATTGCTTTGAATTTCAGCAAAAGCTTTGTCATCGGCTTCTTGACTAAATTGTGGCGTGCAGCCGAGATTCTCGGCAAGCTTTTTGCGCCAGTGAATACATTCATAAATACATTTGCGTAAATCTTCTTCATCAAAATTTACATTTGTGAGCGTCTTAAAAAGAGCTTTTGCAATAAATGCGTCTACATGTGAATCAGTCTTACCTTTAGCATCAGCCTTTAAGCTAGTTTGAGATAAAAGTCGTAAAGCATGGACTAGCTCATCCTGTAGCTTGGCAACGCTATCAGTTTTGCCGCAAACGCCTACTTTTTCACAAGCAAATTCTTTTGCTCTCTGTTCACACTGATTACAATACATGATACCCTCCTTGTATTTTTGTGAATACATAGCATTTTACTTGTAAAATGTATATGACTATTTTGAAAAAATCTTGCTTAAGTGCCAAAAAATAAAATAACTTTTTATTTTTATTTGTTTTTTTATAGAATTTAATAAATAATTTTTAAAATTCACATTGCCTTTATTATGCTTTTGAATAAAGATGTTTTTAGTTCTTGTAGCTTAAAATAATATAAGTTTTTAATCAAAATTATAAATTATTAAGTAATAATTAAATTGGGGGATCATATGAAGTTATGTATTGTTACTGGTGGTGCTCAGGGTTTAGGCTTGGATATGGCACAAAGATTTCTTAAAGAAGGTTATAAAGTTATCGTTTTAGATATTAAACAAATAAATGAAAATGGTATAGATTTTATTGAAACTAACCTTGCAGACCCAAGGGCAATTGAAGCAGCTTTTAGCAGTATAAAAGAAAAATATCATAAAGCGCATGTATTAATAAATAATGGTGCTGTGTCTGTCTATGTAAAGCATATAAATGAAGTAAGCCTTGAAGATTATAATACTGTTATGGATACTAATTTACGCGGGGCATATTGGTGCGCAAAGGAGTTTATAAAACTTAACGATGGTGAAGATTATGGCCGGATAATAAATATATCTTCCACAAGATGGCATCAAAATATGGAGGATTGGGAGCTGTATGGAATGAGTAAGGGGGGCATGGTGTCTCTTACCAATTCTCTTTGCGTGTCTTTAAGGGGAACAAATGTAACAGTAAATGCCATAAGCCCTGGGCATATTTATACAGGCGCTTGGAAAGAACTTGAAGAACGCGACCATACAATACATCCTTCAAATCGAGTAGGCATACCGCGCGATATTTCAAATGTTTGCTTGTTCTTGGCAGACCCTGAAAATGATTTTATAAATGGTGCTAATATTGTTGTTGATGGTGGTATGACTAAGAGAATGATATATTAATTATTGTACCCATTTTGTACCCACTAAGTACAAA
>CAYJCI010000092.1:0-7952 GCA_964368595.1 uncultured Desulfovibrionaceae bacterium | reverse complement strand
CATCACAAATAAATGGATTAAACTATGCCAAGATTAAAAATTACTATTTCATATGTGGGCACCAATTATTGTGGTTGGCAAATTCAGGATAATGCACCAAGCATTCAGGCTGAGCTTGAAAAAGTGTTGCAAACTGTAATTGGCGAACCTGTGCGGGTGCATGCGGCTGGGCGCACTGATAGTGGTGTGCATGCTGAAGGGCAAGTAGCTCACGTTGATGTACCAGAGGCCAAGGCTGAGCTCGATTGGCAAAGAATTTTTAATACTAGCCTGCCGCAAGATATTAGCGTGCGCAATGTTGAGCTAGTGGCGGATGAATTTCACAGCCGTTATGATGCAAAGAGCAAAACCTATGCCTATACATTTTGGTTGCAAAGGTCTGAAATGCCGCCACGTATACGCCCCTTTGCATGGGATTGCGGCCCCCTTGACATCAAGGCCATGCGCATGGCTTTAGCCCATATTAGGGGTAGGCATGATTTCGCATGCTTTCAAAATGTGGGCACTCCCATTGAAGATACAGTTCGCTTTGTTTATGGTGCAACCCTTGAAGAAGGTAGCCCTTGGCTTCCTAAAGAATATCAAGACCATGTCCTCACATTAAACATTACCGCCAATGGTTTTTTGAAACAAATGGTGCGTAATATTGCTGGCATGTTGGTGGCAGTTGGGCGCTATAATATGGAAGCTGAAGACATACCCTCACTAATTGCCAGTGCAGATAGGAAAGGCGCCCCAGCCACAGCCCCAGCCCATGGCTTAAGCTTAATCTCTGTACGCTACGCAAAATAATATAATATACTGTAAATATACAATTTAAATATTTTTCAAAAAATAGATTGAGCACTCAAACAATTTGTGATATTCGTCACATACATAGTGAATGACAAGTGACTCATTTTATGTTATGGGCATTGTTGACGGCTGAAATTACTTCGGCATAGTTTAATAGTGCAAAATAATTTTACATATAAGCCACAAGGTACAAAGGAGTGTATTATGGCAAAGATGAAAACAATGGACGGCAACACTGCTACCACGCATATTGCCTATGCCCTGTCTGATACAGCGGCTATTTTCCCCATCACCCCTTCTTCGGTAATGGGTGAACTGGCTGATGACTGGGCCGCAATGGGCCGTAAAAACCTTATGGATCAAAAACTTGTGGTTCGCGAAATGCAATCAGAAGCAGGTGCGGCTGGTGCTGTTCACGGTGCTTTGGCTGCTGGTGCTTTAACCACAACCTTCACAGCTTCACAGGGTCTATTGCTCATGGTGCCAAATATGTACAAAATTTCTGGTGAATTATTGCCAGGTGTTTTCCACGTATCTGCCCGTGCTCTAGCAGCTCATGCTTTGTCTATCTTTGGTGACCACCAAGACGTAATGGCCTGTCGTCAAACAGGTTTTGCCATGTTAAGCTCTGCATCCGTGCAAGAAGCCATGGACCTTGCCTTGGTTTCACACTTAGCTGCCATTGAGTCCTCTGTACCTTTCTTACATTTCTTTGATGGCTTCCGCACCTCCCACGAAGTGCAAAAAATTGAAGTTATCGATTATGACGACATCCGCCCCCTAGTAAATTGGGAAAAGGTGGAGGAATTCCGCAGCAGCGCAATGAATCCAGAGCATCCACACATCCGCGGTACTGCTCAAAATCCTGATATTTACTTCCAAAACCGTGAAGCCGCTAACCTTTATTATGACGCAGTGCCAGGCATTGTTCAAGAATGTATGAAAAAGGTAGCCGCCATTACTGGTCGTAGCTATAAATTATTTGACTATGTGGGTCACCCTGAGGCTGACCGCATTGTTATCTCCATGGCTTCTTCTTGTGAAGTTATTGAAGAAACCGTTGATTATTTGAATAATACACTTGGTCAACGTGTGGGCTTAGTTAAGGTTCGCTTATTCCGTCCTTTCTCCACTGAGCATCTCTTGCGCGCCATCCCTGCCTCTGCAAGCACCATCACCGTGCTTGACCGTACTAAAGAGCCTGGCGCCCTTGGTGAGCCTTTATATCAAGACGTATGCACAGCATACCTTGAGCGTGGCGAAATGCCTACCATCATCGGTGGTCGTTATGGCCTAGGTTCTAAGGATTTCACCCCAGGTATGGCCAAGGCTGTTTTTGATAACATGCTTTCAGCTGGCCCTAAAAACCACTTCACCGTGGGCATTACCGATGATGTTTCCTTCACCTCTCTTGAAGTTGAAGAAGAAATTTCAACTGTTCCAGCTGGCACTGTTCAATGCAAATTCTTTGGCCTAGGTGCTGACGGAACCGTTGGTGCAAACAAGCAAGCAATCAAAATTATTGGTGATAACACCGATATGTATGCTCAAGCTTATTTTGCCTATGACTCCAAAAAATCTGGTGGCTTTACCGTATCGCATTTACGCTTTGGTAAGGAGCAAATTAAGTCATCCTACCTTGTAACTCAGGCTGACTATATTGCTTGTCACAAAGCTGCATACGTAAATCAATATGACATTTTAGACGGCATTAAGGATGGCGGTACATTTGTACTAAACTCCAACTGGTCATTAAAAGATATGGAAAAGCACTTGCCAGCCCATATGAAGCGCACCATTGCCGCTAAAAAATTAAAATTCTACAATGTTGACGCTGTTAAAGTTGCCACAGAAGTTGGCCTAGGCGGCCGCATTAATATGATTATGCAAACTGCATTCTTTAAGCTTGCTAACGTGCTTGATTTTAAGAAAGCTGTTGATTTATTAAAAGTTTCCATTAAAGACACCTATGGTTCTAAGGGCGACAAAATTGTTAACATGAACATTGCCGCAGTAGACCAAGCCCTAGGCGCTTTAGAAGCAATCAAATACCCTGCCTCTTGGGCAAAAGCTACTGATGCAGTAAGCTACAATGCTGACGAGCCAGAATACATCACCCAAGTGGTTAAGCCTATTCTTGCTCAGCAAGGTGACAAGCTTCCAGTTTCTGCCATGGACCCAGCGGGCCTTATGCCTCTTGGCACAGCTGCTTTTGAAAAGCGCGCTGTTGCTATTGCTGTGCCTGAGTGGCAAGTGGAAAATTGTATTCAATGCTTCCAATGCTCATTTGTATGCCCGCATGCAACCATTCGCCCAGTTTTAGCAACTGAAGAAGAGCTTAAAGGCGCTCCAAAAACCTTTGCTACTAAGGATGCCAATGGTAAGGAATTAAAAGGCTTAAAATTCCGCATGCAAGTTTACGCTGAAGATTGTTTAGGTTGTGGCTCTTGTGCTGATATTTGCCCAGCTAAGCAAAAAGCTCTTGTTATGAAGCCCATTGAAACTCAGCTTGATGCAGAAGTTGCAAACCTTAACTTTGCAGATGAAAACATCACCTTAAAAGACGATATTCTACCTCGTGATAGCCTTAAAGGCTCACAATTGCAGCAACCTTTACATGAGTTCTCTGGTGCTTGTGCAGGTTGCGGCGAAACACCATATGTAAAGCTACTCACTCAAATGTTTGGCGAGCGTATGATTATTGCTAACGCCACAGGTTGTTCATCCATTTGGGGTGCATCCTCACCAACAACACCATATTGCACCAATAAAGACGGTTACGGCCCTGCATGGGGTAACTCACTCTTTGAAGATGCTGCTGAGTTTGGCTTTGGTATTGAAATGGCCTACCAACAACGCCGTGCATACCTTGCAGAACGCGTAAAAGAATTGCTTGAAGTTAAGGGTATTGATCTAAACCTTGCCAAAGCTTGCAAAGGCTGGCTTGAAAATATGGACGATGCCGCTGGCTCTCAACAATATGGCCTTGAGATTCTAGGCAACTTAAGCGGTGTTGATAGCCCGCTTGCCCATGAAGTTTGGCACATGGATGACTTATTCACCAAGAAGAGCATTTGGGTCTTCGGTGGTGACGGTTGGGCCTATGACATTGGTTATGGTGGCCTTGACCACGTGCTTGCCTCTGGCGAAGATATTAACGTATTGGTAATGGATACAGAAGTTTATTCCAATACTGGCGGTCAAGCTTCTAAAGCTACCCCACTGGGCTCCATTGCTAAATTTGCCGCCGCTGGTAAGCGTATTGGCAAAAAAGACCTTGGCGCTATGGCCATGAGTTATGGCTATGTTTATGTGGCCTCTGTGTCCATGGGCGCTGATAAGCAACAAGTGCTTAAAGCCTTCCGTGAAGCTGAAGCCTACAAAGGCCCATCACTAATCATTGCTTACTCACCTTGCATTAACCAAGGCATTCGCAAAGGCATGGGCAAAACCATGGAGGAAGGCAAGCTTGCTGTAACTTCTGGTTACTGGCCGCTATATCGTTATAACCCAGAGCTTGCAGAAGAAGGCAAAAACCCCTTCTTACTAGAAAGCAAAGAGCCTGACGGCACAATTCAAGAATTCCTCATGGGCGAAGTTCGCTATGCGGCACTTGATAAGATTGACCCTGAGGCCTCACCAGTTCTTAAAGCTGACTTAGAAAAGCAGTATATTAAGCGCTACAAGCATTATAAATTGCTTGCAAGCTTACCAGGATTGGATGAAGTATAGTTTAATGCACCCGAAAGGTACTAAGTACCTTTCGGGTGTTTTTTAACTGTTTTAGTTATTTTACCTTAAAATAGAAAAGGCAATCATCATGTATAAGAGTCTGTATATTACTGCCACTGAGTCACGTTCTGGTAAGTCTGCCATTGTTCTTGGCATGATGCATCTTATGACCCGCAACATGGGCAAAGTAGCCTTTTTTAGGCCAATTATTAATGAGCCCATGTTTGATGACAAGGATCATGATACCCATTTAATGCTTACACATTTTAAGCTGAACTTGGCCTATACTGACACCTTTGTTTATACCCTTGATGAAGCAAGGCATTTAATCAACAATGGGCAGCGCAATCTATTAATTGCAAATGTTTTACAAAAATTTCATGCCCTTACTGATAAACATGACTTTGTAGTCTGTGAAGGCACAGACTTCTTGGGCCAAGATACTGCCTTTGAATTTGAGCTAAATGCAGACATTGCCGCAAACCTTGGCTGCCCCATGATGGTTGTGGCCAATGGCGCACATAAAAATATTGATGAAATCATCGACAGCACCCAAGTGCAAATTGACCAGCTTGAAGAAAAAAATGTAGATATTTTGTCCATAGTTGTTAATAGGGCGGATTTATCCATCACCGAGCGTGATGACTTGCTAGCTGGTGTTAGCGTTAAAAACGCAGAAAAACAACCCCTTATATACACTGTTCCAGATGAACCAGCCCTAGGTAAGCCCACCATGGCCGATGTTGCTAAGTGGCTTGATGCCAAGGTGCTTTATGGTGAGCATCGCATGGACGTTTTGGTTGGTAATTATCTAATTGCCGCCATGCAAGTGCATAATTTCTTAGACTATATTTCAGAAGACAACTTAATTATCACACCAGGCGACAGGACGGATATTGTTCTTGCTTCGCTTGCTTCACGTGTGTCGTCAGCATATAATAATATTGCTGGGGTTTTGTTAACAGGTGGCATACCTCTTCCTAAAAATGTGCAAATGCTTTTGGAAGGTTGGACTGGTGTGCCTGTTCCTATTTTATTGACATCTGACCACACCTATAAAACTGTGCAAATGCTTTCTCAATTATATGGACGCATTGAGCCAGATAATTTACAAAAAATTAATATTGCTCTTGGTATTTTTGAGCGTAATGTTAATGCCAAAGAAATTGCCAAGCGTTTAATTACTGACAAGCCTTCAAAAGTTACGCCCATGATGTTTGAATTTGACCTAATTGAGCGTGCAAGGCAGAACAAAATGCGCATTGTACTGGCAGAAGGGCAAGAAGAGCGCATTTTACGAGCAACAGATATTTTAATTCACCGTGATGTGGCAGAAATTATACTACTTGGCAATGCTGACCGCATTGGAACCAAGATTGCCGAGCTTGGCCTTGACCTTGATGGTGCAACCATTATTCAGCCCAATTTATCTCCTAACTTTGATGAATATGTTGAAACATATTACGAACTTCGCAAAGCCAAGGGCATAACCATGGAGCAAGCTCGCGACCGCATGATGGATTGCACATATTTTGCCACCATGATGGTGCATAAAAATCATGCCGATGGCATGGTATCTGGCGCTATTAATACCACAGCCCACACCATTAGACCCGCATTTGAGTTTATTAAAACCAAACCCAATTGCTCCATTGTGTCGTCAATATTCTTAATGTGCTTAAAAGACAGAGTGCTAGCCTTTGGCGACTGTGCGGTTAATCCTAACCCAACAGCTCAGCAATTAGCAGAAATTGCAGTGGCTTCTGCCCATACTGCTTCTGTTTTTGGCATTGAGCCACGAGTTGCCATGCTTTCATATTCAACTGGCACATCTGGTAAGGGTGCTGACGTGGATATTGTGGTAGAAGCCACCGAAATTGCAAAAAATATTGCACCAAATTTATTACTCGAAGGCCCTATACAGTATGATGCGGCCATTGATAAAGAGGTTGCCCGCACCAAGCTACCAAATAGCCAAGTAGCAGGCAAGGCAACTGTATTTATCTTTCCAGACTTAAACACTGGTAATAATACATATAAAGCAGTACAGCGCGCAGCCGACGCCATTGCCATTGGCCCAGTTTTGCAGGGGCTTAATAAGCCTGTGAACGACCTTTCACGTGGTTGTACTGTGGCTGACATTGTGAATACTGTGGCTATTACTGCTGTTCAGGCCGCCGCCGATAAGTAGGGCGTTGAAAAAGGATAATCTGCTTCGTTAGGCTCGTTTTTTGCTCCGGTCATTTATGTCTAGATAAACTCCGCTCCGCAAAAAACTTTGCCTTCCTAGCATCTCACCCTTTTTGAACACCCCACTTTCGGATATGATTAAAAAATTTATTATCAAGTAATTTTGAATTTTAATTTTAACAATTTGTTCAGAAAGTATCAGATGCAAGGAAGATGGAAATTTTAAGAGGGGAGTGAGGTCTTCCCCCCATGACCTGATTAAAATTTTTATCTGACGATGCAGATGGTGCTTTATGGGCAAATTGGCATGAGGGAAAAATGAAAATATTAGTAATCAACGCCGGTTCATCTTCTTGCAAGTACCAGCTATTTAAAATGGATGACAAATCAGTCCTTTGCGCAGGTGTAGTTGAGCGTATTGGGGACAATTTGGGCAAGCTTACCCATAAAATTTGGCCAGATACTGACAAGGAAGAAAAGCTTGTAATTGAAAAGCACTTCCCAACACATGTGGAAGGTATGGAAGAAGTAATCGCCCTGCTTAGCCATGCTGAAAAAGGCGTGATAAAAAGTAAGGACGAAATATTTGGCGTGGGTCATAGGGTTGTTCATGGCGGTGAAGACGTAACCCGCCCCATGCTTTTTGATGAAAGCCTTAAAGATATTGTGCGTAAATACTATTCGCTAAGTCCTTTGCATAATCCTGCTAACCTTATGGGCGTTGAGGTTGTTGAAAAGCTTTTACCTGGTGTCCCCAATGTGGGTGTATTTGATACAGAGTTTGGCGCAACCATGCCTCCAGAAGCCTACATCTACCCATTGCCTTATGATTTGTACGCAAATTTACACATTCGCCGTTACGGCTTTCACGGAACTTCGCATAAATATATTGCCAAAAAAACAGCAGAGTTCCTTAATAAGCCATTAAATGAGCTTAATTCAATCACCATGCACCTTGGCAATGGTTCATCCATGACGGCAGTGAAAGATGGTGTTTGTATTGATACTTCCATGGGCCTAACCCCACTTGAAGGCCTCATGATGGGCACTCGTTCAGGCACAATTGACCCTGCTATCATCCCATATGTTATGGATAAAATGAAAATGTCTGCCCAAGATGTGGACAATATGCTTAATAAAAAATCAGGCTTACTTGGCATCTGCGGTACCAATGATATGCGTGACCTGCACGCCATGCGTGAAGTGGGTGATGCAAAGGCAGAGCTTGCCTTTAA
>CAYJCI010000091.1:0-7962 GCA_964368595.1 uncultured Desulfovibrionaceae bacterium | reverse complement strand
ATAAAGGTAGCAACTCTTCTTGGGCTTCAACAATGCGTCTTTTAGCTTCAAGCTTATGATATATCTCAGCAATATCATAAATAGTTTCACCAATGGCTTTACGATGTGTTGCAATGGCTAGGTTAACCATTATTCTTTGTGCTTGGTGATTAAAATAGGTCGAAATAGGGTTTGGGAAATTTGCATAAAAACTCACACGCATTTTAGCTTGCCCATAATCCGCAGGTGTGTCTTCTAAGCCAGTATTATATGATGTAATATTACTTGAAACTTGCAAAGCCATCTTAGGCTCTGGCAAATACTGCCATATGGCGCTAGTAAGGTTAACTTTTTTAATTTCCAAATCCACAGCGGAATTTACAAGCAATGGTGATTGTTGAATAGTTAAATACACGCAATCATCAAAGCTAAACGATTTTTCTGAATCATATAAATTTGGCACAGCAGCCTGCAGCTTTGCAGCATGCTCAACTGGCACGCCAGGCACTTCCTCAAGCCAGTGCCTAGCTGGCAATTCAGGTGCTTGTTGTGTAGCTTTTTGAGAAGAACACCCCACAGCAAAAGCAAAAACCAACAGCAAAAGCAAAAACTTACTAAGCCTAGCATAAGCATTCTTATTCAGATTTTTTTCAGATAAAATCATTCTAGCTCCTAGTTTTATTAGATATAGCTACACCCTGCATGGTCAAGATCAAATTATCTTCACTATACATTTCAACATCCGCAGTATAGCTTAAGCCAAAGCTTTGTAGCTTCCATACCATGCGCAAAGCATCAACATGGGGCAGTTCTACCACATGTCGAAGCTTGGAAATGTTAATTATATTAAAGCCTTCATTCCCTGGCACAATGACTTGTTGTATTGCCATTACACTCAAAGGGAGCAGACTATACCTTGAATGCCATTGTGGTGCAATGGTTTTTATTGGAACAATATATTCTTTAATTACGCCTCTTTCTATTAAATTTTGCGTATCTTCTTGCCAAATCGAATTTAGACTACAATTATTTTTAGTAAGTAATACATTGGCCCATGCCATGCGTAATTTATCTTGTTTTTTCCTACCATTAGCTGTTAAGTCATGCACATAGAGAGATGCATTGCACATTAAGCTTTTTTCATTATCTAACTTATCTTGCTCCACAGGCTCTACGCAAATCAAACCCTCACGAGTAATACCGCCTGCACAGGTAAAAGGCTCTGCAAAGCCAATATTATCAGCCCCGTAACAGTTAAAATTTGAAAAACCCAAACCTGAACTAGCATACAAAGCTTCAAGCATCATTGCCTCAGTAACCACAGGCTCAGCACTTTGCTGACATTGCAATAATACATCAGAATAAATTGAAAAATTTCTCTTTGCATAAAAACTAGGCGAGGTATCAGCTGTTAAACCCAATGGGTGCACATGCGGATAGGCTTGCATATTTTCTTTAATGCTACTTTTATCAACAATTAAGCTGTGGATATCATCCTTCTTACCTGCCCCACGACTTTCTTGTTTTACATTTTCTCGGCTATGTTCAGTTGAGGAGCGAAAATCTGCCACAACTTGGGCTAAATCCCCCACAGTTGAAACATGCATTAAATCTTCAAAATTTATTTGTATATTAAATGTAGTTTCAAGCTTATGAATAATTAAAGGAAAGCGACTTGAACGCATGGCAAGGTCATGCCTTAAATCATGATGCGCTGCTAGCTTATGGCGCTCAAGACCTGTTTCCTCCATCAAAATTGGCATGATATCTTCCACATACTGTGGGGTGTTTTCTACTTTATCTATACTTTTTTCAGTGCTTTGTTCAATATCAGTAGCATGCTGTACAATATCATCAGGCACAGCAAATGAACTTGGGCCTTGGATATGACCAAGGGCATAAAGCTCAGCCACAGCCCTGCGCATACTTTCAACTTCCTTACCCTTGCGACAAACGGATACACAATGCGCATTGGGCTCAATATCAGTAGTAAGCCCGCTAATAATATCCGATGGCCCAAGCTCCACAAAGTGACGAACATTTAAATCATCCCACATGGTTCTTACGCAATCTATCCAACGCACAGCATTTTCATCTAAATCTGCAATAAGTTCCACAATACTTTTTTTATCATGTGGATACAAGCCAGCAGTGGCATTGCTTAAAACTGGGCCCAGTGGTTTTTTCATGTCAAACTTAAGTAGCTCTTGCACTGAATAATCACGCAAAACTCGTAAATTGGGATGATGAAAAGCCATGGAAATATTTAAAATAATGGCAGGGAATCTTTGCTTTCGTAAATTGCGTCTTGCCTCAGTAAGAACATCTCTCGGCCCACTTAAAATATATTGTGTGGGTGTATTATAATTTGAAATTAATAATTCTGGGAAGTTGCGTAGCGTTTCTTCAACCTTTTCAGCAGAGGCATAAACAGCCATCATGCCAGTATCATGCTTGCCATTATGCTCTAAATCATCAACAAGTGCAGAGCGCTCATCAAAAAGGCGCCATGCTTCTTGTAAAGAAAAAGTCTCAGCAAGAGCTAAGGACACTATCTCCCCAAGACTATGACCAGAATAAACATCAGGCTGAAAACCAAGTGACCTTAAATAACATGCCTGAGCATAACTTACTAAAAATATGTAAGGAGATTGCCACCTTGTTCGCCCAAGCTTCTCCATATCAGTCTCGTCCATAAGGGCCAATACATCCCAGCTAGCTAAAGCTGCAATACGATCCATAGCATCTCTTGCCGCAGGAAATGTATTATATAAATCCCGCCCCATGTGCGGCCAAATAGCACCCTGCCCACCACAAATTATACTGAGCTTGGGCGTGTTTTGTACAGGTGCTAGCCACAAGCCTTCACTTTGTAGCTCTTTTAGCTTTTCAGATGTGGGATTTTTACCAAGGGAAGAAACAAAATTACGCCAATTTGGCGTGGTTGAACCGAGGCGCCAATCTTCACCTTCATGGGTTAAGCTAACTAAGCGAACGCCATTTTCAACCAACTCGCTATTTAAATGGCTTGTGGAATTTTGATCTGCATTTGATGTTGCATCTTGGGCAGAAGCTCTATCCGTAGACGCAATAGTAGAGCCAAGAACAGATGTTTTTTGCATAATCCCCCCACCCAAAACAATCTTGAAAATAAAATGTAATATTTCGAACAATAACAAAAAGTAAAATGTAAGTTTTGATTGTAATATTTTTTTTTATAATTGTCTACAAAAGGCAATTTGCCTTTAAAACTTGGACTGTTTATTAAGCATAACCCAAGCCCATGTTCTCATAAATGATATCCTTGCCAAAATAAAAAATTTATAGTAGGTATCCTGTTTGCTTACTTATGAAGTTAATATCACAAGGTCATAACTTGCTCTTTTAAGCGTTATGTCACTGCAATATAATACAACCTTGGGGAGAAGGCATGAATAAAGATCAAGATTTGAACACCACTTCTGACGCTAGTGTTAACTATGACACACAGTCAGAAGAGCAAGATTCTTCACTGGAGTTCAATCGTATGCGCAACAAGCTCTCCTTTGAGCGCCTTGTTGCATTGGGTGCATCTATGGGTATGCGTAACCCGCTTTTCCTATGCCATGATGGCTCTGCCAAAGCATTTACTAGTATTGAAGGCAATGAGTATCTAAATTTTTCCACTTACGACTACCTTGACATTAATGGGCATCCAGAAATTACTGATGCTGTTGCCAAGGCCGCAGCGGAGTTTGGCACATCAGCTGGTGCTAGCCGTTTAGTGGGTGGTGAGCGTCCACCGCATCGTGAGCTTGAGCAAGCCATTGCTGAGCTTTATGACGTTGAGGACTGTATTGTTTATGTTAGTGGGCATGCTACTAACGTATCCACCTTGGGCTTTCTTTTTGGCTCACGCGATTTAATATTGCATGACAACCTTGCACACAACTCATTAATGCAAGGGGCAAAACTTGCTGGCTCCACTCGCATTTCCTACGCTCACAATGATGCAGATGCCTTGGAAAAAATATTACAAGAGCGCCGTGGTGATTTCCGCCGTGCAGTAATCGTGACCGAAGGTCTATTTAGTATGGACGGCAATATTCCAGACCTACCTCGTATAATTGAATTAAAAAAGAAATATAATTGCATGCTACTTGTGGATGAAGCCCATTCACTAGGCACATTAGGGCCAACAGGGCGCGGCGCACGCGAGCATTTTAACATCAATCCTAAAGATGTTGATATGTGGATGAGCACCCTTAGCAAATCCCTCTGCGGCTGTGGCGGGTTTATTGCTGGTAGCAAAAAGCTTATTGAATACTTAAAGTACGGCTCACCTGGCTTTGTATTCAGCGTGGGTATGTCACCTGTACTTGCAGTGGCATGCAAAACTGCCCTAGATATTATGCTACGTGAACCTGAGCGCGTGTTAAAATTACAGCACATTAGCAAATATTTCTTAGATTATGCTAAGAGCTTGGGCCTTGATACTGGTGTTGCCCAAGGCTATGCTAACATTCCTGTAATTGTTGGTGATTCAATGGTTGCTGGCTTTATGGCAAATGCTTTATTTAATCGTGGTGTTTATGCCATGCCCATTACCTTCCCTGCAGTTAAGGAAGGTACAGCACGCTTGCGTTATTTCCTTTCTGCCGCCCACTCTGAGGAAGATGTTAGAAAGGCACTTGATATTACTGTTGAAGAAATACCAAAAGTTACTAAGCTTGTGGAAGACTGGCGCGAGAACGAGAAGAACAATGAAGGTTAGATTGTAAATATTACAAAACATAAAAACGCAAGGGTTCGCACTTGCGTTTTTTTTGTTTCTAATTTTAGTTTTTTACATTGCGTAAATGGATTATCCACCCTCCTAAATTTAAAATTTTATGCAGGCAAGCTAAGGCTTGCGACACAGTAATATTAGGAGTAAACAAGTACAAAGATGATATTTACCTAAGTATATTTAAATTTACCAAATCGCTCATGGCTTGGCCTGACTAACTGCAAAGCCATGATTTAGGATAATGACAACACAAACGGAGCATTTCATATGTGTGGTATAGCAGGATTTTTTCAACTAGACGGGCAAAATTTACCAGAACATTCACGTACATGGCTAAAAGATATGACCGATGCCATACATTACCGCGGCCCTGATGGTGAGGGGCAGTGGGTAGATGGTGCTGTAGCCCTTGGGCACAGGCGTTTATCCATTATTGACTTAGCAACTGGCGGCCAACCCATGGCTGATGATAGTGGTCAAATCTGGATTACATTTAATGGCGAAATTTATAATTTTCCTGAACTAAAAAAATCCCTTGAGGATTTGGGCTGCGTATTTCGCACAACCTCTGACACTGAAGTTATTTTGTATGCTTGGCAAGAATGGGGTGAAGCATGCGTTGAGCGTTTTGAAGGAATGTTTGCCTTTGTACTTTGGGACAAGAGAAAGAAAGTTTTATTTTGCGCAAGAGATAGATTTGGCAAAAAACCTTTTTATTACACCATACAACGCGGGCGCTTTATTTTCGCATCCGAGTTAACAGCCATTACAAAATTCCCTGACTTAGAGCTAAGCGTGCGCCCTCAAAATTTAATGCGTTATTTAGCTTATGAATATGTGCCAACACCTGAATGCATTTTTACCGAAGTTGAAAAATTACCACCATCACATAGCTTATTGATAACAGAAGGCAAAGTTAAACTAAGACGCTATTGGGACATACCAACACCTGACTTAAGCCTTGCCCAAAGATCAGAAGAAGACCTAGCCTGTGAGTTACGCAGCTTACTTGATGCAGCAGTAAAAAAGCGCATGATAAGCGATGTTCCCTTGGGTGTTTTTCTATCTGGTGGCATTGATTCATCTATCATAACAGCCCTAATGGCAGACAAGGCCGATAAAATTAAAACATTTTCCATTGGCTTTAAAGAAGCTAGCTTTGATGAATCAGAATATGCAAGAGTTGTAGCTAAGCATTATGACACTGACCATACTGAGCATATTTTATCATCTGATTATTGTGCTGAAATATTGCCAAGCATAATTAGCAGGCTTGATGAACCTATGGCTGATGCCTCAGTTGCGCCAACCTATATATTATCAGAACTCACAAGAAAGCATGTAACTGTTGCCCTTGGGGGCGATGGCTCCGACGAGCTTTTTGCAGGTTATGAGCATTTTATTGGGGTAAAAATAGCAGAACACTATACAAAATGGCCAAGCGTCATAAGAAAAAGTATAGAAGGAATTTCCTCTATTATTCCATCATCATCAAATTATGTTAATTTAAATAATGCCTTGGCTACCTTTTTCCAAGGGGCCTATGCGCCACCATGGCAACGAGTACAATCATTATTAACTGCATTTACACCTGAAATGCAGCAAAATATGTGGAATGAAAATTTTGCCGCCGAACAGCTAAATTTTTTGACTATGGACAAACTTTTTGCCCCTACCAAGGAACACTTTGCCCATCAGCCTAGTGAAGTTGGCAATGTGGACAGAGCTTTTTATGTCTATGCGCGTCAATTTCTTGTAGATGATATTTTAACTAAAGTTGACCGTTGCTCCATGTTAGAGTCACTTGAGGTGCGAGCGCCATTTTTAGATACAGATGTAGCAAACTTTGCTTTCAGCCTCCCATTAAACTTTAAGTTAAAGGGATTTAAGCGTAAATACCTGCTTAAAAAATCTTGTGCAGACCTTTTACCAAAAGAAATTTTGACCCGAAACAAGCGTGGATTCCAGATTCCAGTGGCCGCTTGGTTGCGTGGTTCATTGCGTCCTTTGGTGGAAGAATTACTTGGGGCACGCTTCTTGCAAGAGCAAGGTGTGTTTAGTATCCCAGTTATTCGGGAATTGGTTGATACGCACATGAGTGGCAAAAAAGATTTACGCAAGCCCTTGTGGACCTTGCTAGTGCTACAAATGTGGTGGAGGGCAAACTCGCCAAAAATTTTACAATCTTAGATTTTTGATGTCAAAAATCTAACCACTGGAGGATAATATGTTAAAACGTATTTTATTAACAATGATTTTAAGCTTAACTCTAGCTGCACCTGCTGCTGCTGAAATTAACGGCCTATACGTGGGCGGTAAGTTCCTTTACGGCTACCAAAGCCATTCTGGCGCTGGCATCTTTGATAACTCAAATTCTGGAAGCGTTTTTGGTGGCGGCGGTTTTGTTGGTTATGATTTTTACCAGCAATCTGACACCCCCATTCGTGCAGAAATTGAATATGCCTTCCGCGGCAACCTTTATCACAGTGAAGCTGGCCCTGGCTATACTGCAGACACCCATTACAATATGCAAACCTTGCTTGTAAACTTCTACTATGATTTTTACAATGAATCTGCATTTACCCCATATGTTGGCGCTGGTATTGGCGCTGGCTTCATTACTGGCGAATACAACTACAACATAGGCGGCAATAAACTAAAAGGCGAGCTAGATGATACCGTACTTGCATGGAATGTTGGTGCTGGTGTTGGCTATGCCATTAATGAGCAAATCACAGCTGACCTTGGTTATCGCTATCTATCCACAACCAATAGCAACAAAGAAGCCGCAGGTTATGACCTTCAAACCTATACCAGCGCTCATGAAGTTAGCGTTGGTGTAAGATTTAACTTCTAAAAACTAAACACAAAACACAAATTAAACCCCACCCTTGAATACAAGAGTGGGGTTTTTAATATCATTTTATAGCAAGCTTAAAGGCTTTCTACGTCAATCTTCCTAACATCACCCTTGGAGTCATTGACCTTTTTCTTAAATGGCAATCTCCATTCAGGGCCAAAGATGTGCTTTACAGTCCACTCACAAATATGCAGCACAGTTCGTTTTTGCTCAATTTTTAATAAAACCCTGCCTATACCCACTTTACAAGATGGGCAGCTTACAAGCACAGGGCCAGCATAGTGTTGCAAAGCTTGTTCGATATCCTTGCATTTACGCTCACGTAAAACATTATAAATATCAGGTGAAGTCATGG